>DAHF01000138.1:44208-50315 GCA_002495845.1 Sulfolobus sp. UBA167 | reverse complement strand
TTCTACACTAAAATTAGTGAAGTGGACTTCTGTACATGTTATAATTAATTATTGTAATATAATTATTATAATATAATATTCCGTACTTTTACCATCAATGACTATGATGATAGTGCCCGCNNTCTGTGGTATCCGTATTCTTTGATAAGCCTCATATCCTGGTATGGTAGATTTCTTCCCACTTCACTGATCTCTACGTAATCTTCTCCGTCCCTTTCGAACCTTCTTACCAATCCCTCCATCATCAATTGACTTAACACGAAATCGAACACGTCTCCGTACAACGGAACGTTAGCTTTCAAGTGAGATATTTTAACTGGGCCATTTTTATGTTATTCAGTATTATCTGGTATCCTCCTTCTTGTACTATTCTCCCATACATTTTATCACCGATTATCCTTCTATTTCTCAATTATTAAACCTTTTCCTATTCATAATAATAGATATAATCCAAAAACTTAATAAAAAAATTAAATAATATAAAGGAATAGTTGATAAACTAAACTAATTTTTATTAGCTGAATGAAATTCTCCTCGAGTTTACGTGAGAGTAAGTTTCATGAATCCAACGGTGTTCCGCCCCTGTAGACGTGGTAGTCCCAGGAATAACCCTCTCTTGAATTCCATTCTTGAAAACAAGGTAAGTGGTTAACATTCATGAGTTGATAAAGGGATGAATTCCACAGCTCTCTTATCATCATTTTTCAGGACTGCGTACCTCTCTGAGGAAGCCGGGATCGCTCCTCTGCTCATGATGACTCTGTACCTCCAAAAGGCGTAATTTAGATCTGCACTCACGACGAAAGGAAAGAACAACAGGAAGATTAGAGGTAGGAAACATACACAGACAAGACGAATTCTCCCTAAATGAAAGCGAGGAATACCATCACTAGATATCTCGTATAAAGCGAAACTAACTCTTTGGCTTCCCCTCTGAATCTGAACTTAAGGGCAACATCGTAGTTAACGATGTGTTATTCAGCGATAATCCTAAGAGAGTTCAAAAAGTCATGGAGAGATATAGCCTCTAGGGGACGTAAGGTAATACATAATAAGCTGATGTTGAATCTTAAAACTTACAATTAGTGTATACTTGTTATATGGCAACCCCTACAATAAAGATAGACTTTGAAAGTAACACACCTGTGTACAAACAAATAGTTGATCAAATAATATCAGCCATCGCTAGAGGAGAGCTGAAGGAAGGTGACAAGTTACCGTCAATAAGAAAGATGGCTTCAATGCTTCAGATTAACATGTTGACCGTGAACAAGGCTTACAACTACCTCGTGGAGCAGGGGTTTGTCACGCTTTACAAGAAACAGTACGTGGTGAAGCTAAGTAACAAGGAGGAGAAATGGAAAAAGGAGCTTGAGAGGGCAATAGACCTAGCAATAGCTAGCAACGCGGGGAAAGATCAGATACTTGACAAGGTGAAGGAACTCCTGAACATGAGAAGAGGGCTGGGAAGTTGAGGATCATGTGAGGGTTGTGGATGAAATCGCGGAGATCTAGATCTAAGCGGGAGTAGATAGAAAATACTAGCTACACACATGAGGTTAAATTCAGACCGCCTTTTAACGTGCACGGTTAGGGATAAATGAATGTAGATGAAGTTCCCGCATAGACAGTTTAACTCTTATTCCTAACTTGGAGCATGAGATATTCTGGAGCTTGTAACTTAATTCAAATCCTATTTGAATATTATTCTTGATAAAATATAATTATTATAAAAAGGTCAATGAATTCTCGTCTTATCTCGAATTTATATTAAGCTACTCCTGAGATGAGTCAAGGTTAATTACAAGAAGATGCATGCATAAAAATTACATTAATAGTTATTTACAGATGGATTTGTAATAATCTAAAAATTTCTTAGTAGTGAGTTGCTATTATATTTATCCTTAGTTTAGTTTAATAGGATTTTGAATAGATTTATTAATTTTCATGCAACGAACTTCGCGTGGACTATGACAAAGCCAATGCTGTAAACATTTCCATGATACTCATGAGTATATCAATGCTGATTTACAATAATTCCTATCTTAATGTTTTCATTATAGCAGAAAACCTAATTATCTTGATAGTTGCAGGCTTTCTTCTATTTACAAGGTTCAAGATACCTAACTCATGGTTACTGGTAGATCTAGAATTTTTCTTTTCCTTAATTGAAAATTTCTATTTCAGATATAGCACTATAATTGGTAATATTATTATTATTTATCCACTTTATTACCAGAAATTTTTCTTAATTACTTCAATTCTGTTCATAATACTTTTTGTCTCCGCTTTCTTGATCTCAAGGATCTACGACAAGGTCCCTGAGTTCACTTTGATATATTTTATCGTAATCTCTTTGCTCTTCTCCTCATTTGCACGTTTGGGCACTGACGAGGAGATGATAGACTATTACTCGGCGCACGTTTTCCTTGAGGGTATGAACCCTTATATCCCATCTAATACAGCGTCAGTCTATTCCCATTTTCCTTTCTTCAGCCCAGTGCTCTACGGCACTCCTTTAACTACGGGAGGCGTAGTTACGAACCTAGGGTACCCCGCTCTCGCGTTTCTCATACAAGTGCCATCTAATTTATTTCATTTTAACCCAAATTATATTAACACATTTTTCTATTTAGCGTTCATCATAGCGTTATATATTTCTCTAAGGAAGAGAGGAATTAAGGATCTATTTCCTTTTTTGGGGTTGCCAATTTTAATTAATGCTAACTATCTATACTTCTCAGAAGGAGGAATAACAGACATAATCTGGATTTTCTTCACGTTTCTTTCTCTACAATCAAATCGCGATAGTTGGAAAGGAATATTTTACGGTTTAGCTTTGTCATTAAAGCAAATCCCTTTAGTCCTGTTGCCGTTCTATCTCTATCACTTAAAGAAGGAAAGACATAACGTGATTGAGTTCCTTGTATATTCCTTGGTTACTTTTTTAGTATTTAACATATACTTTATAGTGAAATCTCCTTTCTATTATTTTACTGATTTGATATCCCCTGAAACGAAGAACCTCCTGCTCATAAGCGACGGCATATCGCAGATCTCTGCTGGGAACATTTTCTTTCTCTTTAAGCCGTTCTTCGATATAGCTATGGTCATAATATTTATAGGAGAATTTTATCTATTTGTAAAAGATTACGAATTCTTTAGGGACAGCTGGGTAGGATTTCCCTTCTTTATCTTTTTATTCAATTATAGATCTTTATGGAACTACCTCGTGTATTGGCCTCTCCTCCTCTTCGGGCTGGACGTAAATGGAGGAAGGGTCAGCGTCATGCGTGTGACCAAAGCAGTTGGAGCGGTCTTCTTACTCTTGGTTTCCTTTGCAGTTTTCTTTCATTATGGGTTTCAATCTTACGATGATGCCATCCACATTGAAGTCATTCATGTTAAGGAAGAAGATGGACTAGTAAAGTGCATTTTAGCTAACGTATCCTTTGTAAATGACCCCGATGGCTTGAAGGAGATAAAACCGCTGTTTAGGATCTTTCCTTATGACGGCATGTTTTCGTTGAATGGCATGCTGTGGAAATCAAATTCTACATTCCTCACTAAGGGAGAATGGGAGATCGTCAACATCACACCTTACTTGGAAAGAGAAAATTTTCCAGTTCAGATGTTTGAGATAAATGCGTATTATGGAAATCTATTAGGTTATACTCTTGTAAATATTTAATAACTCAACATTTTCCCTGTATCTGTTGGCAATATAATCCTTTCTTCCCTGAGTTTGTATTAGGCAGTCTATGCCATTGACACGTCAGGTTAAAGAATATTAAAGATTTTTAGAAAAATAATGTCGACGCAGAAAGGAAGGGATGACAGTTTTCTTTTTTTTAAATTAAAAGAATATAAATTTATACTTCTCTTAATATTCTAGAGGAAGAGAAGATTACTACAATGAGACTGAAAAACATCAGCATAACCTTAGTTCGTCTTTCATTTCAGCAACGAAACAGCTTTCTTGAGACCTCCTTCATAGCCTCGTTATGTCCGAGAGTCGAGATCAAGACAGCTCTCACTCCAATTCTCTCGTACGCTTCTATTTGCTCTTGCAAATTTCTCTCCTCAACGAAAGGCTGAGATATCTCTTTAATGAAAGTTGCGTTGCTCTCGGTCTTCACTATGACGTAAGGTATGGCTTTTCTGATCACTTCACTTCCTAGTTTTTCGACGCCCTCTGTGGTTGCCCTAAGTAAGAAGAAGAAGCCAGCTTCTCTGGTCATCGTGGCTCTTCTCCTCATATCTTCTACGCTTTTGTTAAAGCTAAGCATCAGCCCTGAGGTGACTTCGTATTCCTTGGATACCTTCACAGCCTCCTCTGAAGTCAAGTAGCCAGTTTCCCTTCCTAACCTGGGAGGATCTCCGTGAGTGAAAGCTATACCCAAGTTGAACGTACGAGCAGCAATTGATAACGATCTAACGAACAGCTCATTTACGTCGGCTAACCTCTGGTTAATTATAATCTCCTTGTCTTCTTTACTTACAATTCTAGCTATGCTCCCAACCGAGACCGGGGTCATGGAGGGCTCTCCCATGGGCGAGTCAGGTATGTCTATCCCATCGAACGAATTCAGCACTTCTGTAAGCTGAGCCTTTAGTTTATCAAGCTTCTTTTTTGGATGTATCTCAGCTAAAATTTTCATCAGGGTTAGTCCTTGTTGAGGGTAATATTTTTTATGAGCTGGGAGAATGATCCATTAACCTTGAATTGTTCTAAATGCCACAGCGAGGCAGTAATCAGGATACCACATGCGAACCTCAGCTTATGTTCTGCTCACTTCATTGAGTGGTTAGAGGAAAGAGTCGAAAGAACCGTGGAGAAATATAAGATGCTAGAGGGGACTAAAAGATTAGGGATCGCAGTTTCTGGAGGAAAAGACAGCACTACGCTTCTTCACGTAATGAAGAAGATAGCCGACAAGAAAGGGATTGAGATACTAGGAATAAATATAGACCTCGGAATAGACCAGGGGAAGCTCTATTCATCTAAGAGCACCGAGATGGCTTTGAAGAACTTTGAGATGTTAGGCATCAAATACCGAATAGTCAACTTGGAGCGTGAATATGGTTTTTCAATAGACGAGGCTAAGAGAGGGATACATAGACCAGTCTGTAGCACCTGCGGGCTTTCCAAGAGGTATGTCACCAACTGGGTGGCATTAGAGGAAGGACTTGACACAGTTGCTACGGGGCATAACGTTAACGACAACGCTCAGTTCATAATGATGGGCTATCTCACTGGGGATGTGAATAACCTATCGAGGTTAAGGAGCATAGCCCCTTCGGAGAACGGCCTGGTAAAGAAGATCAAGCCTCTCTTCTTGACATATGAGAAGGAGACTCTCACGTATGCTTTACTCAAGAAGATACCTTTCATACTGGACTCCTGTCCAAATACCTTTAGGGTCGGAGGTAAGACTCAAGACTCAATCAGGAGAAACCTTGAAGAAATGGAAGACAAGGTTCCCGGTTACATGGTTAACTTGGTTGAGAGCTTCGAAAGGAAAATAAGGCCTGCACTGGAGGAGAAGTACTTGAGAAAGGAGGAAATCGGAAGGTGCAAGATCTGTGGCATGCCTACTTCTAAGGACAGGGACATCTGCTCCTTCTGTGCGGTTAGAATAAAGATGAGAAAAGTGAAGAGCCTTACTGAATAAGGTGAAAAGTTGAAAGAAAGAATTTACTACCCCGACGGGAGCGAGGCGGGTTACGTAGACTACGATGGTAAAACCTCTAAGGTGTACGATGAGGAAGGAGAGCTTCTCTTCGAGGTTAAAGGAAGGTTTCCCCTTAAAGTGAGGGACTATACATGGATAGACAAAGTTATGTCTAGAGGGCTGAGGGATTCCCGGAAGAGGTTTATCTTATTTGTGGCATCACGTTATCTTATGAACGTGAAGAAGGTAAACGAAGACGAAGCCCTCAGGGTCATCGAAGACTTCTATTATAAAAATGGGTCAGGTAAGCTTTACGATGCTTGGGTAAGGTCTGTGCTGAGAGGGGTAAAAGAGAAGGGCTTTCTTCCCTGGTCTCTCAAAAAAATCCAAGAAATGGACAAAGAAATGTATGATGAGATAAATAAAGTCCTG
>DAHF01000138.1:0-44131 GCA_002495845.1 Sulfolobus sp. UBA167 | reverse complement strand
CTTCTTGGTCCAATAATTGCTTTCTTCGCCCTTACTATATGGGTCGTCTCAGTGCTATATGCTAATCCAACATACAGACCTATAGTTCCTATAGCTCTTGCCTTCGCTATAATATTCGGAGTGGCGGGAGTATTTTGGAGACATAAATTCGGTAAAATTCTTTTCTAATCAGTGCATGAATGGAAAACTCACCTATCGTTGTTTTTTTCCTCATCACTATGAAGTATTCTGGTCATTAGGCTAAATATTCCTGTCGCAAGCGCAAAGTAGAACATAGGAAGTGGATAGTTTTGTATAACAAAGTTAGCGCCGAATTCAAGATTAGGCTGGCCTAGGAAAGACAAAAATGAACTAACTATTGGGGACCCACTCGATATCCTCTCGTGAAACGATCCCAACGGAATTACAACGTTGTTTGAGGTAAAATAAACTAGTATCATGAAAATTACTATATCTACAAGATAGAAAATAGAGGCGTAAAGGGAGAACATAGAGACCTTCTGTCCGTTGAGGCTATGTCTAGTTATAGCATTAAATAAATAAACCAGAGAGGTAAAAATCTCAGATATCCTGAAAGATATCAAAATGATATTGACAGGGAGCAACAGAGTATAACTTAGGTTCACCTTTGCAAAGCTCATGGAAACGAAGAAAGGAGAGTCTTGTACTTGGATCATACCTCCAATTGAAGTATACCACCATTGAAATGGTAATGACACTACTATTAATGTCATTACAGAAGAGATAGTAATCAAGAATTGATTTTTATTCATTTCAAATCACAAGGATATATTAAAACAGAGAGTGGAGTTCAGGTATTTAATCTGTAAAGGGAGCAACTTAGACTCCAGGATATATCTGTTAAGCTCTAACATGGCAAAGCCGTGAGGTTGAACAACAGCTGTGTCCTTTTCCACGGTTACTGCGATAGGCTCGTCGAAATTGTTCGTTACGTTCAAGTAAGTTCCGGTTCGATTTTCATATATAGAAAGGGAAGGCGCTTCAGCTTGGATCTGATTCTCCCCTTGCTTCATTGATTGAGATATGCCAACAATTCCTCCATAGTACAAGAAAAGGGAGACGAGAACTACTATGAGTATCAGAGAGTTTATTAATTTAATAATTTTATCTCTTTTCATCAAAGAAGAGATAGGTAGCTTGTACTAATATTTATTTCTACTTTTCTTCATCCGAATAAATCTTCCTTACTACCTCGTCTAGCAAAGCCTTCTCTCCTATTAAAGACATGTCGTCATTCTCTTCGTCGTAAAATCTCCTGATGTTCTCTACTAGCTTGTTTATTGATGCCTCATTTACTTCTATCAAGTCAGCTCCCTTATAGGAATCATCTTCATAAAGTACTATTATGTTATTTTTATAATAAAGAAATCTAAAAGCGCCAATTATTTTTCCATCTTCTACTTTCTTATAAACAATAACGTTAAGGATGGGCTCAGTAAGGGAGTGCCTCGTGTATTCAGCGTATTTTAGCATGGTAAAAATAATCTCGTAATCATTAATTACCTTTTATGAGCTTAAGTTATAACTCGATGTTCTTAATTTAAACGATGGATCCAGACGAGCTTGAGGCAAGGATTCCAAAGCTTAAAGCTAAGGAAAGAGACGTCGTCCTGCGCGAACTTGGATATTATTACTTACAACTTTATCTAAAGGAACGCAATAAAGAGTCGTTGAATAAGTCGATTTCATTTTACTCCCAAGTTAACAAGAAGGACTGTACAGTGCTCAATAACTTAGGCCTTTGTTACATGTACTTGGGTAAATGCGAAGACTCAATGGATACATTCAACTCAGCAAGAGAAGTGTGCAAAAACGAGGACGAGTACATGCTCGATTTCAATTATTCATTGGCCCTCTTGAACTGCGGTAAGCCGTCAGAGGCATACGTTGTGATGAAATCCTTACTTAAACAGAAGAAGGACCCCTATTCCGTAAGGCTTTTTGGGAGGATATGTCTCTCCCTTTCAAAGAGGGATTTAAGCTATGTGAGGGAGGCAGTCCCCCTGCTTGAGAGTCTAGATCAGCCTGTAGAGGAGCTCATTCTCTCGTACATTCTTCTAGGCAAGGATCACGACAAGAAGTTAATAGACAAAGCCCTTGAATTGGCCAAGGAGAATGGAGATAAGGAGCTCATAGCTGAAGCCCTTCTCGTGAAGGGCGATTTGCCATCTTTAGAAATGGCATTATCTATTTTTAGAGAATTAGGTGATGCCAGAGGTGAAGCAAGAGCTTTATATCTAATTTCCATCGTTCAACAAGATAGACTACCTGAGGCCCTTTCCGCTGTAGAGAAGCTAGAAGAGAGCGACAAAAAGGAAATATTATATGACATGTATAAAAGGACTAAAATATCCTCGCTCCTGAAGGAAGCCATGAGGATAGCAGAAACGCAGGAGGACTGGCTCTTTCTGGCTAGAGGTTATAGGGAACTTTCAAGGACTGAAAATGAAGTGGACAATCTGAGAAAAGCAGTAGAATTCTATGAAAAATATATTGATTCAAAGTAACGAATGAAAATAAGAAATGTATGCATGAATTTTATGAGCAGGGATCTACTGATAACTAGTAAGAATCTTCTTATTTTTATAAATAAAGTCAATTAACATATCTAAATAAGAACGTTTAAATCATACCGATACGTTCAGATTATATGCAAGAATTAGACTATCTTTTCAAGCCAAGAAGCATAGCAGTGATAGGCGCGTCTAGGAACAAGGAGAAAGTAGGCAATGTGATCACTAGAAATCTGATTTCAACGTTTCGAGGGAAGATATTCCCAGTAAATAATAAGGCTGAGTCAATAGAAGGCTTAACAGCGTACAAGTCAATTAAGGACATAAAAGACGACGTTGATCTGGCTATAGTCTCAGTGCCTAGGGAGGCGTCGATAGAGGTCATGGAGGAAGCCGGGGAGAAAGGTGTGAAGGCCTCCATAGTCATAACTGCTGGGTTCAGGGAAGTCGGAGGTGAAGGTGTTAAATTAGAGGAAGAGCTCAAACAAGTAGCGTCAAAGTACTCCATAAGGTTTCTGGGACCAAACACGATGGGATTAGTATCCCCTAGTTACAACGGTACCTTTGCGTTCGCCGACATGAGGAGGGGGAACATAGCTCTGGTAGTTCAAAGTGGAGGAATAGGCGCATACATGCTTGACTGGGCCCATAAGAGTGGAACTGGAATTAGTTACCTCGTCACTATGGGTAACCAAGCTGATGTGAAGGAATACGAAGTTATCCAGTACCTATCAGAGGACCCCGAGACAAGGGCGATTTTCGCCTACGTAGAAGGGATATCTGACGGCGAGAAGTTTTTAGACGCGATGCCAGAGTCTGCTAACAAGAAGCCTATAATTTTCATCAAAGGTGGTATAACTGATAGAGGAGCTAAGGCAGCCATGTCCCACACTGGTAGCCTAGCGGGATCCTTTGAGGTATTTAAGGCTGCAGTAAAGTCTACTGGAGGTATATTGATTGAAGACTTCAGAGATTTCCTAAACTTGACTAAGCTGGTTGAGTCCTCAGAGCCTCTGAAGTCAGACATCCTCGTAATTACGAACTCCGGAGGTCATGGCGTTTTAACATCAGACGCGATTGAAAGAAGTGGTCTCAGAATGATATCCCTGCCATCTAGGATAGAGGACGACTTAAGGAAGATACTTCCCCCGACGAGCTCAATAAGGAATCCCCTCGATTTGACAGGAGATGCAGGGAAGGATAGGTACTCCGAAGCCCTCAAGTTGGTGGGCGACTTGGACTGTACTAAGGTCGTCATAGCGGAATCTTTACCTTTCCTTAGCACAGTGGAGGTAGCAAAGGCAGTACTTCCTTTCAAGGGCAAAGGGATAGTTGGAGTCTTCATGGGTGGAGACGAGGACTATTCTGCTAGGATCATGGATTCAGCAGACATACCTTGTTTCAGCTTTCCTGAAGATGCAATAAAAGCTATAAAATATCTTACCTCCAGGGAGCCACCTAGGAAGAAGATAAGGATATCCCAACCGATGGAGTCTGCACTGGAAATAGTGAAAGGAAAGGATTTCCTGAAGGACTACGAATCGATGAAGATAATGGAGATCTACGGAATAAGGACACCTAAATGGAGCGTGCTAGAGGATGAGGATTCTGTTGAAAAGGAAGCAAGTAGGATAGGGTTTCCTTTAGTCATGAAGATTTCCGCGGACACCCCAGTCCATAAGACGGAGATGAAGGGAGTTTACATGAATGTGGAGAAAGAACAAGTGAAGGAGGTCTTCCAAGCTCTGACCAAGATAACGAAAAGGGTCATGTTGCAGGAACAACTAAATGGTCTAGAGCTATTCGTTGGTGGTATCAAGGATCCAGTCTTCGGACATACAGTTGTAGTAGGGAGCGGAGGGATCTACGTTGAAGTTCTAAAGAACGTGAGTTACGGCATATGCCCAGTAGGCGAGGACGAAGTTTTGGATATGCTAAAGGAGAGCAAGGTCTACGACATGTTAAACGCTAGGAAGAGGGGCTATGATATAGGAAGTGTAATACGAACCGTCGTAGCGGTTTCTAGGATGATGGTCGATCTAGATGTAAAGGAACTCGATATAAATCCATTAATAGTCAACGAAAGGGGTGCCTTTGCGGTAGACACAAGGTTAATATTGAAATAGCAGATAGCATTTTCTTATCCATAATGCTCCTTTTATGAAAAATATATATACTACATGTCTATATTATATCCTGATAAAAATGTCAGCAGAAGAAGTAGTGAAAGTATCAAGAAACTACCAAGTGACCATACCAGCAAAGATAAGGCAGAAGTTTCAAGTGAAGGAAGGCGATCTAGTAAAGGTAATATTCGACGATAAGGACGGTGCAGTGAAAATAGTTCCACTTAAGAACGTGTAATCAAGAAAGCATTTCCTTGATCATTTCAAGTAAAATTCTCTTTTTTATTTTATAAACTATCTCCGCATTTGGAGATGATGACCAAGGCCTATCTGAATCTAGATGGTCTATCAAGCTCATTCCTCTAGTTAATGAATCGGAGTTATCTATGGCTACGAATTCGTGTCTGCTCTCTTCTATTATCCCCTGGTTAATGGCAACAGCTGTGGTGATCAAATCAGGGTGAGGATGTCCGTCCAGCTTCTGAACGTCTTTATCGTATTTTCTATAATGTGAAAACATCTTTACATAGATTTCAGATAACTGCGTCTTCATGTTTATGATTTCATTCCATTCTTCGTCGTTTATTGTATACTGTGTCACTACATCCCAAGGGACCATGGTTATGTCGAAACCTGCCTTGAAGACTATTTTAGCTGCGTCTGGGTCGACCCAGAAGTTGTATTCGGCTACAGGCGTTATGTTTCCGTGCGCGAAGGCAGTACCTCCCATTATCCATACTTTCTTGACTCTTTTAGGGAGGGATGGGTCTAAGAGGTAAGCCATGGCAAGGTTTGTGAGAGGAGATATTGCTAATATTTCTAGTTCCTCTCCAAGCTCATTCGATACATCAATTATAGCTTGGGCTGCATGTTTCTGTGAAGGCTTCCTAAATGTAGTAGCTTGTATTTCGCCTAGGCCGTACTTACCGTGGACTTCCTCTACAGTTGTGAAGTCCTTTACAATCGGTCTTCTAGACCCTGGGAAAACTGGTGCGTCTACGTTGACCTTTTCCAGTGCCCATAGAGCGTTTGTTACCTCTTGGTCGAATCCTATGTTTCCTTCTACTATAGTTACTCCTGCTATCCTCATTTTGTTTCTAGCTAAAAGGAATATGCTTGCAACGTCGTCTTCAGCGGTATCGCAATCTATGATGAAACTTCTCACATAACTACTTTAAAGCTGAGGAAAATAAAACCTATCTCATTGCGTCATTCATAGTTATACTTAAAATTTAGGGTTCAACTGTGAAAAATATGAAATGTTATAATTGTGGTTATGAAGACTCTAGGGACTTTAATTTCTGTCCTCAATGCGGATGTCCATCTCGTTATATAAAGTGTGAGAGGTGCGGCAACTTCAATAAGCCTACGGCTAAGTTCTGCTCTAACTGCGGCGTGCCTCTTCCAACTATAATAAAAATAACTAAAGAAAAGAATATGTAGGTAAAAAAATAAGAATTAAACTATTACTATAGCCGGAGCGTAAGGCAACGCGGACCTCTTCTTACCTTTTATATCCGGTGACATTGGGTCGTTTGAATCAAAGATAGAGATTTCTGATACGTTAAGCTTTCTCATGAGGTAATTAACATTTTTAGTTAAAACCTCCATTTCGTCGACGTCTAAGTATCTTCCTAAAAGTTGTCTCAACTTCCTGTCGTACTGTTCAATTCTCTTGAATAGAATTTCTAGTTCCCCCTCATCTCCCTTCATCTCGAAAAGGAAGTCCTTTAGCCCTTTGCCTTGTTCTATAGAATCTATAGCTTTTCTCACAGTTTCCTTTAGGCCTTGGTCACTGTTAACATAAATTATAATTTTTTCAGCTTCCTTTGATATAGTGCTCTCCAAGTTCCTTACTTTCTCAATCAACGTGTTGAGGTAGCTCACCTCAAATTCAGCTTCCTCGTATTCTTCGAACTCGTCCTCAGATGGGAAAGGCTGAAGTGATGCAAATCCTTCAAATCCCTTAGACCATAGCTCCTCCGCCATGTGCGGTACGGCAGGGCACATCATTCTTATCCACGCTGACGCCACTTTCCTGAGCAGAGTAGGGTTAAGCTTTTCTCCTAGCTCAGTATAGTCCTTGATGTCCTCATAAAGCGTGTAAATCACTAGCTCAAAAACGTCCTTGAATTCCATTTGGCTGTACTTTTCATTAGCCTCGGCTATCCTCCTTCTCATTAACGTGGAAAGCCATTTATCGGCTAAGGTATTTCCATCATTCTTTTCTACATCGTTTCCTTGGAGTTCTAGTACCTTGCTTATGAGCCCAAAAACTTTCTTGAGCTGATCGCTTACTGCCTCCACGCTTCTAGGGTCGAAGTCTGTATCTTGTATTATCTGTGCAGAACTGCTCAGGGCTACTCTAATTGGGTCTACGCCGAATTGCCTTATTGCTTTCTCTAAGGGATAAATGTTCCTTAAGCTCTTGCTCATCTTCTTTCCTCCAACCCTTATGAATCCGTTTAGGACTATTTGCTTAGGGAGCATCTCCTCGCCGAAGATAGCCAAGTGGTTGTATATAAAGAAGGGCAAATGGTTTTGAACTAGATCTCTTCCGCTATGTCTGGAGTCTACTGGGTACCAGTATTCGAATTCATTTCTCATTTTGATAATGTTTTTCGTATTTATTCCACTTTCCTTCTCTATCTCCTCAGGGTTGCCTTTACCTAGAAGGATGTAGTCCAATGCGTCGTCTATGAGCCTCTCTCCTTTTGCTATGTGAGAGAAAGTGTAGAACGCAGTGTAAATCGTGGAGTCGCTGAGGCTATCTATGATCTGGGACTCATTCCACGGCAACTTGACTCCTATTCCTCTGGATCTTCCTACGGCCCTTCTCTTCATATTGAAGACTGCCTTCTCGAAGTCCTTCCTGACCTCAGGTGGGAAGAAGTTTATGAGGTTCAGCGAACGTAGCGTCTGGTTTTTCCATTTCGGATCATCATATGCTAAGAACCATTGGTCATCTATCTTTTTCACCACAATTTCTGCTCCGCATCTACAATATATTGGACCGTTGCTAATTTCATATATTCTATCGTATCTATCCATGACTCTAAGGAGATCTCGGACGTCCTTTCTAGCGTCTATAACTCTCTTTCCTGCAATGTAGTCTTTTACTTTTTGTTTCATAAATTCAGGTACCATCTGAATTATGTTGTCTCTCATTGTTCCTTTATAGTATTCAGCTCTATATATGGAGTCTATGTAGTCCTTGAGTTCTGCGGGATCTTCCGTATCGATTCCCACCCCAGGCATCTCCGGCAGGTCAGGAGTTGAAATGACTGGTATTACGTCGTCTATTCCTCCTTCCCTAGCCATTATCAAGTGGGAGGGGTCGTGAGCTGGTACGAGCATGACCAGACCGGTGCCGAAGGACGGGTCTACCATTCTCCCTTTTACTATCTTTACGTCCTTTCCAGTCAACGGGTTTCTGGCTTTGAGCTTGACAAGTTCGTCTGGAGATATCGATTTCATTTCTTTAAGCGGTTTCTGATAGGATAGCTTCCCAAAAACCTTCCTCGATATGGCGTAACTTTTCTTTTGAGCGCTGTCGGTCTCCTCCACTATCACGTACTCATCATTAGCTATCGCTATTCCTACAGCTCCGAATACAGTTTCCGGTCTAGACGTGGCAACTGGGAAGAGGAAACTTTCCCCTTCAAAGAAGATCACGTCCATTTCCTGTATCTCGGGTTCAACGTCTCCCTTAGTGTCATGCATCCCTACCGGAAAGTTGTCCACTGGACAGAAACCTACTATATCAGAACCTGAAACTAGATAGCCTTCCTTTTTCAGCTTCCTAAATTGCCACTGGACTAACCNNACCGTTGAAAGTTTTCGTTCGTTGTGTCGAAAGTTCTCCTCCAGTCCACGCTCAGCCCGAGCTTTTTGGCGGTCTTCTCCATTTCGTTCTTGAAGTATTCAGCAAGTTTGAAAGGATCCTCCATCTCCTGAATCTCCTCTTTAGGTACGTTGTAAACATTAGAGAAAGACTCAATCAGCTCGGCATCACCCTTTCTGATCGCGTCAGCAACTGACAAGATCGGAGTTCCAGTAAATTGGAATGCGAACGGGAAAAGTACGTTGTACCCTTTCATTCTGAGATATCTCGCATAAACGTCTGCAGAGATGTACGTTCTACCATGTCCTATATGCATTGGACTATTGGTATACGGAAAAGGAACTGTAATGAACTTCTTCTTTGATCTGTTGCTGGACGGATCAGCTTGAAAGACTCCTTTCTCTTCCCATAGTTTCTGCCACTTCTCCGCAATCGAATTAAAAAACTCAGGCTCCATATGTTTTTGATGTAGAGGAGATTTATATATGGTTGGAGTCGGCAAGATCCCTATAGAGGACGCTAAGGTTTACTTGGACGGATCCTTGTTACCTGGCGCAAAGGTTTTCGTCCACATTAAAGGATACAGCAGGGCTAGGGTAACGCATGTGGATGTAGAAGACCCATCTCTAAAGAAGGTTATACCTCCTAGGCACAGCGATTACCCCTCTGTTGTCTGGAGTACCAAGGTAGAGATTCCAGTGAAAGGCCACATCCTAGTCCTGGAAAGTGAAACCCTTGGGAAAATCCTGAAAATGCAGGGCAACCTTTACGTTGGAGGGAAAGGTAAGGGAGTGTTTCTTGGCTTTCACAAGGAGCAGATACGTGAACTTGAAGCTTTCGGGACTAGCAAGGGAATTCCGCCTATCTCGAAGCACGCCTCCTGACCTTTTTCTTCTTGTTCTTCTTTCTTCTCTCTATGTCGTATTTCGTAGAGATCACTGTTAGAACTGTCCCTCCAAGTAAAGAGAAGTAAGAGTAATTACCCAACTCCGGGGAAGAGAAAGCTGAAGCAATTAACAATATTATTCCAAAAATTATAAGTAGCTTTGCTGTTTTGCATATATATCCCATCTCAGACTACCTGCTTATATGGGTTCATTATCTTTTTCTTATCGAAGACAAGCTTTATCTCCTTCATGAGGTCTAGCAGTGGTCTCCCGTTATGTTCCTCAATCTGTCTAATTGCCATCTCCCTTTTCTGTATTCCAACTCCGTGTTCTCCCGTAACGGAGCCACCTTCGTCTATCACATAGATACATAACTCCCTAAAGAAAGACTCCGCCCTGTCTTTGCTGGCATCATCATAGAGAATTATAGGGTGAAGGTTTCCATCCCCTATATGTCCAACCATTGGGCATTTCATGCCATATTTCTCCTCTAGTTCTCTGACCTTCTTGAACACCTTAGGGAGTTTACTGATTGGAACAACGACGTCTTCAGACATCGCGTATTTTGCCAGCGTTTTTACAGCTAGGTAAGCGTAAGACCTCGCCTTATAAAGCTCTTCCTTCTCCTCCTCCGAATCTGCTACTTTCACAAAGGATGGGTTAGAAAGTGAAAGGTTAAGCTTCTCAATTTCGAACTCTGGCACATCAATAAGAAGGGCACCTACGCCATGGGTCTCAATGTTGAATGAGCTCTTAACAGCCTCTAAGACCTTCAGGTCCATGTACTCCGCTATTTCAGGCTGTACTCTATTTTTCCTCAGGTTTATGATAGTCCTTCCTATATCTTCCTCACTGTCGAAGAAGGTAAGAACTCTCTTGATTTTATAGCCTGGTATAGGCACAACTTTAAGCCATACCTCTGTGATAACTCCCAGAGTGCCTTCACTTCCTATCATCAGATGGGTTAGATCGTAACCAACACGGTTCTTGTGTAGCGGTTCCCCTACGGTCACAGTACTGCCATCTGGAAGGACTACTTTCATTGCTAATACCCAGTCTTTCATAGTACCGTATTTAACGCAGTGCATCCCACCGGAACCTTCAGACGTAGCACCGCCGATAGAGCACATGAAACTGCTCGCAGGATCAGGCGGAAAGAAGAAACCCCTAGGTCTCAAGAAAGCGTTTATCTCGTCTAGGATTGCTCCAGCCTCGACGTGGACTATCCAATCTTCGTCACTGAAGTCAATTATCCTGTTCATTGAGGACAAGTCAATAATTATCCCACCTTTGATAGGGGTGACTGCACCGGTGACGCTGGTACCTCTTCCCCAGGGTATGATGGGAATTTCCCTCTCATTAGCGAATTTTACCACCCTAGCCACGTCCTCGGTGCTCTTTGCTAAAACCACCGCGTCAGCTTTTCCTTTGAAATATCCCATGTCCTCTATATACTTCTCTACTTCTCCTAGTTTCAGCCCCATTTTCTCGAGTTCGTTCTGAACGTCCATGCTGAATATAAGTGGTTCACGTGGTAATTACTTTTTCATATACCATTTCATATGCTATGAGAATTCACTCGCGTTCATAAATTCTCCTGGTGATATAAACACATTTGATATTATTATTTTTCCTATATTTATACACATACATGATGCAAACGCTCAGAAGATCTATTACTGTTTTCGAACAGACTCAGTTTCAGTGACTATTGTGCTTGATTAATAATTTTTTAATTAAAAAAACTAGGTGAAGTTTTTAATCTACTCGGATAAACGATAATTGATAATTATGGATTACATTAACTTAGAGCTATGGGGAATTGCAGCGTTAATGGCTTCCTTTTCCATTTATCTCCTTTACCTTATCAAGAAAGGAATAGACGGAATTCCCTTAATTATTGTAATCTACTTGGCAGGAAGCATGGTATCCATGTTTCTTCCCTTATCTTATTACTTCTCAGCTCCTACAATAGGCAACTTAGCCACAGTACTAGCCTCGAGTAGTGGGTACATGATTTTAGGCCTCATACCCATAGTTTACCTCATAACTAAGAATTCAAAGCCTAAGCTAAGGGATAGGTGGTATGTACTAGGAATTTTTTCAGTAATTATGGTTATAAGCGAAGCTTCCATGGGGCAGGCATTTTATTCCATTATTTATCACAGCTTTGGTAATTTCCTTTTAGGCGTACAGAACTATTGGTACCAAGCTACCATGATAGCCGAAATGATCTTTACCTTAGTTTATGGATTCACTAAACTTGACCGTGGGCTACGTAACTTACTTCTATTCACCCTTCCCATTATGGCTATATCTCCTGCGATAATAGATGTGAAATCTTACGTTTTCACTGCAATTTGGATTTCAGCTTCACTCATGGTGATAGCTACTGTAGCTATATATGAAATACTGTATAAAGAGAGACTTAGGGCATCGAGTTATACTTTCACTGCAGTTGAACTCATGGTAATATATGCGCTAATGATGGCGGGAGAGTTTACGTACTATCTAGTATCGTCTTGGTACTTATACGACTTCGCTATGCTCACCGGGATGTTCTGGTTTATCTACAGGAGCATTCAAGGACCTTCCTCTATGAAAGGTAGCTACATAAAAGACCAGAAGCTTGCGTTCTCTATTATCGCATTAACCTTCGTGATGGAGTGGTTTATGGGCGGAGTACTTGACTTCGAGGAAGGGGTAATTTCCCCTGGGATAGGCGGGTTTATATCTTCTCTCTCTCTGGGTTTCGTATCCCCTCTCTCATATTTCGGACTAGGGTCTTTGTTTGACTTTCTCTCCATATTTGGCACTGTCACTGGGTCTGCTTGGTTTCTGGTCATGATGGGGACAGAGATGGGGCTTTTAGCTGTCTTCAGAATTAGGGAGCTGAAGAACAAGGAGAACAAGATTAGGTTCCTTCTTATGATAGGAGCATTCGCAATTTACACTATTTATCTTCCTTCTTTCTCTCCTATAAGTAACGAAATACAGTATATCCCTTACATGTGGAGCATGGGAATAGGGACTGATGGTCCAGTAACTTCTTCAGTCTTACTCTCTGGAATAATAGGTACTTACGCGGTCTCAGCGATACTCTCTTTCATGTTTGGGTCTAGACAGATATGCTCAGTGACATGCTCAGCGCCTTTAATGTACCAAGGGACATTCTACGACTCTACTAAGGTCTTCAACAGGAAATCGTACCTTGGGAGGAAGACCCTGACTTCAAAGCTCAAACCTTGGTTCAAGTTCGTGATACTAGGAGTGTGGATGGTATACCTTGCATCAGCTGTTGTCTCATATCTAAATTCGATAAATGTTATCTCCTTCGACATCTTCGGTAACGACTTGACGGTGTTCCTTTACTCGTTCTTCTTTAATTTCCTTTGGTATGTGGTATTCATTTCAATTCCATTCATGGGGACATATGCTTGTGCAACTCAAGGGTGGTGCAGTTGGGGTTCGTTTAACCAAGCAGTGTCGTCAATAGGCTTCTGGAAGTTAAAGGCAAGGGATCCTTCAGTCTGCTTGAATTGCAAGACGGTTGACTGTGCAAACGCTTGTCCTACAGGATTGACAGACATGAGGGCATCCTTCATAAAGAAAGGAGAGTTTAAATCCTTCAAGTGCATAGGAGTTGGTAACTGTGTTGAAGCCTGCCCTCACGACAACATATTGTTCTATGACGTCCGACACTGGCTGAGGGATAAAATTAGAAAAAGAAGGAAATAAAGTAAAGTTAATTAAAATTTGCAATTTGAGCTTTATACTATTTAAGTTTTTGTTATATAAACTGATTAATCGTTTTCTAACAAAACCTTAACTCCGTGGTCATAAAAGTAACAATTCATGGAAAAAAGTAATCCTCTTGTTAAACTGGTATCGTCGATATTCCTGCTAGACAAGGACTGGGTAACTCGTGCAACGATGGCTATGATAGTGCTATCCCTAGTATGGGGTATACTTGGGATTATAGATGCCTTAATGGTGAGGATAGAAGAAGCATCATGGGCCTTGTTCCAATACCTTCCGCTCAGCCCTCAAGAGTACGAAGGTAGCATAACTCTTCATGGGATTCGTGACCTATTCGGATTCGCACAACAGCTGACATTCGCAATATTCTTCTATTTCACTTTTAAGATGCTTAACGTTCAGCCAAGGGCAAAGTGGTTCTTTAACATAGGTTTCATTCTATTCAATATTTCCTTCATGCTGTTTGAGGGTCCTATAATACTCACTAACCAGCCTGGGTTCGACAACTACTTCGGAGCTACTGGATGGTATTACCTAGCGCCTCTAGGTCTACCTGGTTATTCAATGTATGTGGCAAGCTCTACATGGTACTGGGGATGGATGCTGATGGACATAGGACTATACATGACAACTGGATACTTGATATATCACTTCTATCAGGCAACTAAGACAATGAAGGAGAAACTTCCAGTTTTTCTCTCATTCGGCTTGATGTATCTATTATTAATACAGATAGGCTACGCTGGAGAAGTAGTTGCAAACGTATGGGACTTAACGACGTTCTATGGCTTAACAGGAATTGACGTGATCGCCAATCAAGTCGCATTCGGAGACCTATGGCATGCAATAGTATACATATCTTGGTTCCCAGCAGTCGCATCATTGTATCTACTAATACCTACCCTATCAGGTAAGCCATTATATAGTGAGAGAGCTGGAAGGTTGTCAGCATTGCTTTACTTGGTGTTCTCTGCTGGAGGGATAGGAATACATCATATATATATGGCTGACCTTCCATTAGCGCTAAAGTTAGTAGTTGAGGCTATAACGCTAGGTGTGGTCATACCTACAATGATGACGTTCTTTAACCTATGGGCTACAGTGAAGGGCTCGTCAATAAAGCTTAACATCATAGCTCTGTGGACTGCTACTGCGTGGGCTGGTTCCATAGCTGGGGGTGTGTTGGGCATATTTAACGCAATATTAGCTGCTGATTCTGTAGAGCACGAAACTCTGTTCATAGTGAGTCACTTCCATCAAATGATATACTGGGCTATAGTACCAGCTGGATTTGCTGTACTCTACTATCTAATACCGATGATGTCTGGAAAGATGTGGTACTCTAGTAAGACGGCGTGGATACATTATGCAGGTTATATGCTAGGGACTACGATGATCATCGTAGGATTTAGCATGATAGGTATTGCTGGCTTAGTAAGAAAGGAGCTGATATTCCCTCTAACCCCGACATACATATTCGGAGAAGTACTTTCCACAGTGGGAGCTGTAATAGCTGACGTCGCTACAATAGGATGGCTGATAAACCTAGTGTTGACCATAGTGAGAGGAAAGCCTGCAAACTTAGAAGGGCAGGAGTTACCTCAGGTAATAAATACTGTAGCTATGTCTATGAAAGCCCCAGACAAAATAGAGACCCGCCAGATTGTTACGTTCCCGCTCAATCTAATTAAAGGCCTAGGATCTCACATAATACATAGCAAGAAGAATGACAACTAAGACAATCATTTTTTAAAGAAAATTTCTTTATAATATTTCGTGTTTTCGCCCTTATTCTTCTTTTGATTCTAATTTTATAAAGAGTTTTTTAAGTTATGAATCATTTTTTTCTCTTAAGTGATGATCTCGGAAAGGCTGAACGGTGAGGACGGTCTTGAGTGCTGAAGAATGGAGAAAATACGAGAAGGAAAAATAAACATAAAGAATAAGCATGATAATTACATAACATGGTATAAACGAATTTTTAGTTATGTAATATCACTTGGGTTTTGTTACATTAGTTTCCTCTATAACACTTTTTATTACAAGGATGCCATTTCTACTACTTATCGAGATAGAAGACAGTTTGAAAGGTAATGCGACTATCTTGATTACGTTATTGGAGGACTTGTCATAGGCGTACAACATTGTAGAATCAGAACGTACTTCTACCTTGTTTAAATCCACGTCCCTGAATCTGAGGTCTAGAAATATTTCCACTTCATTTTCTCTTTGTAAAAAATCTACCTCAGGATCATCATTTACCTCAAAGGGAGATGTCATAATATTACTTTTAAGTAATAGTGGTATTAAAGCATGTACTTCTTGTTTCTCATTAGAAAATACCAGTGAGCATCCCTCTTGCTTTAAAAAACTAACTATGCCAAGTTATAATATAAGATGTTTGGAAAGGATTTCCAAAAGATGTGGGGAGATTCGGAATCAGGATCAAGCTTATTCGGGAAGAATTATAAGCCTAAGGAGCCGTTGAAGTACGCTCTTGTTCATTCACAGTACAAACTGAGCTCAATGATCAGCAGACTTGACGCTCACATATCCAGGATGCAAGAAAGGGATAGAACCCTTTTCGAGAGAGTCATTGAAGCGCAGATGAGTAAGGATACAACTAGGGCTGCCATGTACGCCAATGAGGTAGCTGAGATAAGGAAGGCTACAAAGCAACTTATGATAACGCAAGTGGCTTTAGAGCAGGTGAAGCTGAGAATGGAGACTATAAGCGAAATAGGCGATGTATTCGTTAACCTCATACCCGTGGTGGGCGTAGTGAACCAGTTGAAGACGACTTTGAAAGGAGTGATGCCTGAGATATCTCTTGAACTCTCGGAATTGGGAGATGGATTGCAGGAGGTAGTCATGGAGTCTGGAGAGTTCATGGGCGGTTCCTCATATACTGCGGCAGAATCGCCAGAGGCGAGGAAGATCTTGGAGGAAGCCACTGCAGTAGCAGAGCAGAAGATGAAGGAACAGTTCCCAGACCTTCCATCATCAAGCCTTCCTCTCACTGCAAGACAGAAGGCTTGAGAATCTTTTTCCCTCTTTTTCCTTTTCCCTCCCTTTTTTCTTTTCCTCTTCTATCCCTATATTTTTTAGCTTCTCATTTACTTCTTTCTTAATGCAGGATTTCACTGTCAACCCTTGGGAAGTAAAGGGCAAGGTAGATTACGATAAGCTCATACAACAGTTTGGTACTCAATCGATTACTGATGAACTTCGGGAGAGAATAAAGAAAGACGCTGGAGAGCTACACGTAATGTTGAGAAGGAAAGTCTTCTTTTCTCATAGAGACCTCGAATCAGTCCTAAAGGACTACGAGGAAGGTAAAGGTTTCTTTCTCTACACTGGTAGGGCCCCTTCTTTAGGTATGCATATAGGCCATTTAATTCCATTTATCTTTACTAAATGGTTACAAGATAGATTCAAGGTCAACCTTTACATCGAAATAACTGATGACGAAAAGTTCATGAGAAATCCGGATTATTCCCTCGAAGATACCAGGAAGTGGGCTTATGATAATATTCTAGATATCATCGCAGTAGGGTTTGACCCTGATAGGACATTCATATTTCAAGATACTGAGTACATCAGAAACATGTATCCTTTAGCGACAAAAGTAGCTAAGAAGATGACCTTCTCCGAGGTGAAGGCCACTTTCGGCCTTGATTTTTCTTCCAATATAGGGATTATATTTTATCCTGCCCTTCAAATAGTTCCAACAATGTTCGAGAAAAAGAGATGCCTAATCCCAGCAGGCATAGATCAAGACCCGTATTGGAGACTGCAAAGGGATATAGCAGAATCCCTTGGCTACTTTAAAGCATCACAGATCCACAGCAAGTTCCTTCCTCCTCTTACGGGAATAGAGGGGAAGATGAGCTCTTCATCCCCAGAGTCTGCAATCTACCTTGTCGACGACGAGGAGACAGTAAGGAGAAAAGTCATGAAGTACGCGTTCTCAGGAGGCCAGCCTACAGTCGAGCTCCACAGGAAATTGGGTGGTAATACGGAAATCGACGTTCCGTTCCAATGGTTGTATTACTTCTTCGAGGAGGACGATAAGAGGATAGAAGAGATTAGGGAGGAATACTCGTCCGGCAAGATGTTGACTGGAGAACTTAAACAGATTCTTGTAGACAAGTTAAACTCTTTCCTAGTGAAGCATCGTGAAAATAGGGAGAAGGCAAAGGAGCTAGTCAAGGACTTCAAATATGAGGGTAAGCTGGCTAAGCTTATGTGGGAGAAAGTTCATGAGTAGATGGTCTATAAACGCCATATTTCTTCAGGTAATAAACCACTAAGTTAGTAGAAATTTTCATTTCCTTAGCAATCTGATATATTGATTTGCCTTGCTCGAAGTCGTTCTTTATCTTCATAGTCTCGCTCTGGCTCAACTTTCTCTTTCTCTTCACCAAATTGTACTTCCTGAGTATCCTCAGGACTGTATTGAAGTTCATGTTCATTTCTTTGCTGATTTTGTTTGCGCTCTCTCCCTTCTTTCCCCTCTCTATGATCTCCTTTACCATCTCCTCGGCTATCCTTCCCCTGAATTTGACGTTCTGTTCAATTAGCAATCTTCTTACTCTAGAGTAAGTCATGCCCATCTCCGACGCTATTTGCCTTATGCTTTTTCCCTCATCATACATTTTCTTTATCTTTTCTTTCAACTCGTCTTCAGTCATAAGAGTTATGTAGTATTGTATAGTTTTAAAACTTTTCCCAAATCTTTTTAACACCTAGTATCATATTAGCTTATTTTCGAAGAATTCCTTGAGTTAAATTAACGCTGTTGAGCTGAGGAAAGTAAAGAAAATAAGGAAGAAATGAATGATTTTTCTGAAGATGTATGGTTTAATTTACCTCCCTATAGGGGTTGCTTTGGGGCTTTCCATTGCTGCACCTCCCGGTCCTATGAACGCACTTATAGCAAACTCTTCTCTCAAGTCCCCGGTTCATGGTACTAGCGTGGGAGCCGGAGCTATGTCAGCTGACCTCATATTCTTTGTCATAACTTTCTTCATAAGGAACTTTATACCCAAATTTGTCTTAGAAGTTCTTTATTTCGTAGGTGGCATATACATGCTTTTCATCGCCTTCAGCGTCATGAGTTCCAAGTTTATGCCGGCCTCAAGGAAAGGAAATTACTTTGTAGGGTTGAGTTTAGGGCTGACCAACCCTTACCAGATACTTTGGTGGCTCACTGTAGGGGTCTTCGTGCTTACTCAATTCCCGCTTTTTATAGTGCCAGGTTTATTTTTAGGCATATTAATCTGGATAGTTTCATTCCCCAGGTTAATTAATTATCTAGGGTACAAATA
This sequence comes from Sulfolobus sp. UBA167, assembly GCA_002495845.1. GTDB lineage: Archaea > Thermoproteota > Thermoprotei_A > Sulfolobales > Sulfolobaceae > Sulfuracidifex. The sequence continues at coordinate 25,651 of DAHF01000138.1, read as the reverse complement.
TTCTAAATATGTGAGGATGTCATCTTTCGTCGTGATAGTCCTTTTTGGGCTTTTCATTCTCTATGAAGGGCTTGCTATGATCATATGAAAAGGCTGTAGATTGAGACGGTCTCACAAAAAGTTTTTAAATACTTAATTAATGAGAAATAATTTATGAGGTTTGAAGCCTCCTTAGACGTTATACAGCCATACGGGAGGCGTTTCATTACTAATGATGGACACTTAGTGACGCTCTCTAGCGAGCTTGAGAAGGAATGTGAAAGAAGTGGCTTATCTCCTTCAATGCTGAGCGAAATAATAGTGGATTTCTTTCAGACCAAGTCAAAGATCTCTTCGAGCTACGTCGTCCCGTTAAAAGGGAGTTCACCATCATGTATACTCACCAACGTAATAGACTTATGGATAACTGATGCGTCAATGTCATCTCACGTTATAATGACGATCACAGTCAACGGAGAATCTGGAGAGGTTAGGTTCGTTTATCCTCAGTTTTTCGCTGAGCTAGCAAAGTCCATTTTGTCCAATAACATGAAATACGCATGTAACAAGATAGTAATGAGCTTCCCTTATATGTTTGTCATATTCGATACCTTCAATGCATTCAAAAAGGTATACAGCAATGTAATAGAAGGCATAGTAAACATGGAAGGCTCAAATTACATGTTCTCTAGAACAGAAATGAGGTCACTGATATGGAAAGTGGACACTCCGAAAGTAGATTATATAAGTAACGAATTAATACCAGAGAAAATGAGAACTCTGATAGAAGGCGACTATTATTGAGCTTTTTCGACGAGTTAATGATAAAGCTAAAGGAGATGGAATATCACTATGCTAATATAAATGAAGCATTGGCTTTTCTCTTGGCGTCTCTTTCGTTGGCAGTGGCATACATAGTGGAGGCACCTTTTGAGTTCTCTAGGAGGGAAAGTCCAATCTATTTTATCATTGCCGTCTTGATCCCAATCGTTGTCGGAGTATTGACAATAATCCCCCATGAGCTAGCGCATAGGCAAATGGCCAGACGTTTCGGCTGTGGATCACGTTTCATTCTTAGCTTTAGAGGATTTTTGATCACTCTGTTGATAAACATCTTTCATTTCCTAACCGGTTTCTTCGTGTTTTTTTCTGGGTACACTGGCATAAATTGTTACTTCGGAGGGAACTTTGATGCCAAGATTCAAGGTAAGACTGCCGCAGCAGGTCCCGCCACGAATATTTTAATTTCTGTAGTTTCAACTGCAATATATTATTTGCTACCACTTATAGTCCCTTCTGCTGTAGTACAACATAGCATAGGTTTCTTCTTAGTTGAGATATTCTTCTTAGAGTTATCTAACTTCAACGCTTACGTTGCTTTCTTTAACTTAATCCCATTTTGGGTTTTAGACGGCTTAAAGATAATAAGATGGGACATAAAAGTTTGGATAGCTCTTGTAATACCTGCCTTCATATTGACTTTCATAGCTCCGTTTGGGTATTCTTAATGAAGATATCCTTTTTCATAATATCCCTAATAATTTTAGGGTTTATAATTGGGGAGGTAGAATATCTGATAAATCCATATTTGTTGCTTTACTCTGAACAATTAAATTACTTAGTAATACACGGCTATTACTACGAGATTCTGACCTCAATATTCGTGACCAACAGTTTCTTTGACGCCGCGTTCAATTCTATCTCAATGTATGTTATTTACTTGCTCTTTAGGTCTAGAGCAGGATGGCTCGAAATGGCGGTTTTTCTAGTCGGTGGAGTTGTAGGCAATATATTTTCCTTGCTTTATTATCCTCCGCTTACCTTGTCTGCAGGAGCTTCAGGAGGAATATTTGCGGTATTGTCGTATTACATTTTTCATGACTTCCTCAAGGAAAAAGAGATGGGGATTTATGGACTTTTCTATCTTTTTGTGATATTCATGATAAGCGACTTCATTTTCCCTAACGTTGATATGATAGCCCATATAGGTGGAATAGCGAGCGGAATTACTCTAGGTAGCGCTGTTTCACTTAAAAGAGATTCAGGTTAAATATAGATACATGTTGGTAGAAGAGGTTCTCCTGGTAATAGGAATATTGATGTTTCCTTATGGCATATACGAAATCATGAAAGGTGATGGGTCCATTAAAATGAAGGTTGGTATTATATCTACCTCCGCGACCCTTTTTCTAATAGAAGCTCTTTTGAGCATGAGATGAGGTTTTTAGACCAAAAAGGAACACACTTTTGAACTTTAACTCATTTTCTTTTTACGTGATTGTAGTAGTAACTGGGACTCCAGGTACAGGGAAATCAACTTTAGCTAAGGCGATAAGCGAGGAATTCTCACTTAAGCTGATCTCTGTTTCTAGTTTAGTAATAGAAAGAAAATTATATTTTGATTATGATCAGCTGAGAAAAAGTTACGTCATGGACGAGGAAAGGCTAAAGAACGTATTGAGGGAAGAGATCAAAGGCGGGGCTGTAGTTGAAACGATTTATCCTTCGGTGGTGGAAAACCCCGACAAGGTGATATTGCTTAGAAAGGACCCTAGGGTTCTATATCAAGAGCTGTTGAAAAGGGGTTGGAGCGAGCTCAAGTCCGCTGAGAACGCTATGGCTGAAGCTATAGGTTACGTAGCGTCAGAAGCCTGGGAGACCTTTAAAGACGTCTGCGAGATAGACGTTACAGACAAGTCCATAGAAGAGACCAAGAGGATTTCCATGAACTGCGATAGCCAAAAAGTGGACTGGCTTACGGTAAAGGGAATTGAGGGATTTCTAACTTTTTTAGATAATGTTATTACCAGAAACGCCGAACATTAATTGTTATGAGTGAAGGAAATAATCCTTTTAGGATAACTTCTCCAAAGCCTGCTAGGCAACCGAGGGATCTAAGGAAATCGCCTCCTGGAGTGGAGCAATCAGATCCTAAAATAGAGTCTAGAATGAAGCAGATAAAGCACAAGATAGCTATACTGAGCGGTAAAGGTGGAGTTGGAAAGTCGTTTGTATCATCTAACTTAGCCATGGCGATAGCAGCTTCAGGCAGTAAGGTAGGTATAGTTGACATAGACTTTCACGGTCCTTCAGTCCCCAAGATGCTAGGCGTAAGGGGGCAATTCCTTACTGCAGATGATAACGGGATAAACCCAGTCGTTGGACCTTTCGGTATAAAGGTAGTTTCAATAGATTTCCTTTTGCCACGTGACGATACGCCTGTCGTCTGGAGGGGGGCGATAAAACATACTGCGATAAAGCAGTTTCTTGGAGACGTGATATGGGGAGACTTAGACTTTCTCCTGATAGACATGCCACCTGGTACCGGGGATGAGGCCTTGTCGATCTCTCAGCTCTTACCTACTCTCGACGGTTTTGTTATAGTGACTATCCCCTCAGAAGTCTCAACTCTTGCAGTCAAGAAGTCTATAAATTTCACTAAGGCCGTTAAGACCAAGATATTGGGCGTGGTTGAAAACATGAGCTATTTCTTATGCCCATCTGATGGCAAGCCTTACTATATATTCGGAGAGGGTAAAGGAAAGAAAATGGCTGATGAAATGGGCGTCCCTCTTCTAGGCCAGGTTCCACTCGAGCCAGCGATAGCTCAGGCGAACGACGCTGGAGAACCTTTCTTCCTTTCGCATCCTGACAGCCAAGCATCAAAGGAGTTTCTGAAGATAGCTGACTCAGTAGTCAAGTCCCTTGGTTCAGATAAAAAATGAACTTCTTTCTGTCGTAATCTGGTTTTTTAATCAGCTCTCCTTTCCTGACCATATCTGCTATTGCTTGTCGTATCTCCTCAGCGTTGGTTCCTTCCTTTACTATCAATTCCCTTATTATATCGTTAGACGTCATTCCTCTTCCGCTTATCACTTCACGGATTTTTCGTTCAAGCTCTTCTGTCATATGTTAAAATCCATAGTACAGTTTATAAGTTTAAGGAGTTTTTAGCGGAAAATTTAAAAACTTAAAAAAAACTTAATTAACATAGGTGAAAGTTTAGTGAATTATGAAATTAACGAAAAAAGTTTTTTATTGAAGAGATTCTTGATAGTAGCCTATGCCTTGTCAGAGGCTGACGTTGATGCCTTCCTGAGGATAGTTAACAGCGCTGAGGGAAAGGACGTTGACTCTATATCTGCCGATCTTGGAATAAGCAAAAGCAGGGCAAGTTTGATATTGAAGAAGCTGTCTGACGCTGGGCTTATAGAAAAGCAGAAGAGTCCAGTAAATAAGGGAGGCAGGCCTAAGTTCATGTACTCGGTTAACAAGCAGGAGCTCAGGTCTAAATTATCAAGGAAAGCCTTAGAGGTATGTCAAGACTTACAAGAAATAGTCTCTTCTGTATAGTTTCTCGATGAGAAAGTTTAGAAGGTTTTTTTACTTTTCAAAGTTCAATCTCTTTTATGTTAGGAGAGATTATCTTCTTTATCTTCATAGTGCTTGACTTTGTATTTTCAATGTGGAACAGCTACAATGCAGGACAGATATTTCCGGCAAGAAGGTCTCTAGGGGGTCTCCTTTACTTTTTCGGGGGGTTTCTCCCCATGGGGTATGTGGTATCTATCATCGTGTCTTTTGCGCTTGGATACCTAGGTTATATATCCCTCTCTACCTTCGTGTTTCTCTATTCATTTGATTTCCTGTTTTTTGGGCTGTCGTTTATTATATGGGGAGTGATAGCGACGATCACCTCGATTATGGCTTTCCGCGGTTCGCATAGCTGGGTCGCAGGTATCTTAGCAGGATACGATGCTTTCGCTACAATATTCGATGCCTGGTCTTACATAACGGACTTTATGTCGTCTTGGAAGGACATTAGGAGAGCAATAGATTCAAGCGACTTCTCCATTTTAGACGTGATAGTCATCGTAGCGGCTGCCCTAGGCATAGGATTTGTTATATCTTACGTAGCCTTCAAAGAAGGTCAAAAAAGCAGCAGGATCTCCTATTATTGGTAGTCTAGTGAGGTTTTTAGCCGAAACCAGTCAAAGAGCTAATGATTCCGCTTGCCAACGCTAAGGCTCCTAGAGTAAATACTAAAAATAAGATTTTATTACTTCTAGCAAACCTTAGTAAGGCATTTATCAATACTAAACTGATAACCGTTGCCACTAATATTGCTGTTCCTAAAGCGTCGTAACTTATGAGTCCTAAAGTGTTAGCTATGGTATGTCTTGAGAAGAGAACTGTAACTCCTATTGCTCCTAAAGCTGCAGGTATCAGCGCTATAAATGACAATCTAAATGCTTCCTCTGGCTTCACTCCTAACAGTATAAGAGCCGAAGTGGTCATTCCGGACCTGCTCACGCCCGGTAGCGCAGCTAATCCTTGTGCGAATCCAACTATTATGAAGTCCTTCCACGTTAACTCAGACAAGCCTTTCTTAGGGACGTAACTTCTCCTTGTAAAGAAAATCGTCATTCCGTCTATGATCAACACCGTACCTAAGATCATCATAGGAATTCCTATAACCGGTCCTTTCACTAGACTTACTACGAACAAGTAAATAGGGACGCCCATCAGCCCTGTAACTAAGGTAGCTGTCAGAAGATATTTTAGCATTATAATATCATTTTTAGTTCCTTTTCCAAACAAAGCTAGAATAACTTTCCAGAGTTCCTTCTTGAAGTAGATTGTAGCTGCTAGAATTGTACCTATTTCCATGAAGAGCCCAAATGCGTAACCAGAAGAGAAACCTAGACCTAAGAGAAATGAAGATACAAGGAGTATCTGGGTCTTGCTGCTGATTGGTATCCATTCACTTATACCCTGGACTACCCCAAGAATTATTCCGAGGACAATGAAGTTCATACGGTCTTCATGTTAGTCTAATTTTTAAAATTTTTCAAATAAAGTCTATATATCCAATATAATAATATGTTTATCTATATACTCTAATTATTACTATATAGCTTATGTCGTTAGTTTATACGAAAAAAGCTATTAGCAACAGTAGCATGGTGAAGTCTATTTTATCAACCTAACTTGGTGGATTTCCTTAATTTTAGGGTTTATACCTAGGACTTTAGACCTAACGTCAGATTCATCCTTGCCTATGCCCCAGAGAGCGTAGGGTAATACGTCTCCGAGGACTCCAGCAGTAGGGTCAACTTCGATCCATTTTCCTTCATACTTGACCTGACACCAAGCGTGAGCTGCCTCATAGTTACCGTAGGGAATGCCTACAGCAATCCTAGCTGGGATGCCGTTCCTTCTCATGATACCTATGAAAACGTGAGCGAAATTGACACAGACTCCATAACCTTTCTCAATTGAAGCGGATGCGCTCTTAACTGGTTGGTTGATGTCATATCTCATCTTAGTTCTGATCAAGGACAAGGCTTCCCTTAACTTGTCTTTCTCTTTCAGTTCCGGCATGTTCCTTAACTTAACGTATTTTGACTCCTCCAAGAAGGAGATCCCTCTAACGTCAGGTGTAGGAGACCTCTCGGTAATGTAAGAGACTGAGATGAAGCCCTCTCTTCTGTCCTTAATAGAGAAATCCAAGAAGATGTTTCCCATGCTGTCCATCCTTGTAGAGGAGGAAATGAATCTCGGGTGCTCAACGTTCAGCTCTTCTTTGTACTGCGATGAGTGTGGAAGGGTGAGTAGCTTTCCCCTCTCGACCCCGGTTAAGTAGAAGGTAGAGTTTACTTCGATTCTCATTTCGACCTTACGTGAAGTATACTCAAGTCGCTAAATTTTCTATTCGACGTTGATAATTCGCTTACGCTAAATTCATGCATAGATGAGTCCGAATAGGTGAGCCTTTCCATCACTATGACTTTTCCCTCTATCCCTTTATCTTTCAGGAATTTCGCTACCCTCTGTGGTCCGTCATCGTAAGGCTCAGGGTTAACCAAGACTCCTCTTCCCATTTTCAGACAACTTAAAATGTCGTCCATGAAAGGTTTGATGTCTCCCCTGACGTGGAGGGTCACGAAGCAGTTCTTACCGAGGTCTTCTCCAAGCTGGTCTAGTGCAGCGTTCACCACGGAGACTCCAGGTATCACTTCCACCTTCTTGAAGTATGACTTCACTTTCTCGACGAACTGCCAGTCCGACACTCCAGGGTCTCCGTGGTCAAGTATGCAGACTTCCTTCCCTTCCTCTTCCCTCCTAGAGGCTATGGACAATCCTTCATGCTCCTTTCTGTATGTCAGAGTTATGATTTCCTTTCCTTGAGTTAAGTCTGAGAACCTCTCTATTACCGAGGCCCATCCTACTATGACTTGACACGTCTCTATTGACATCCTTCCCTTAACGGTGATTAGTTCAGGGTCACCCGGGCCAACTCCAATTAGCTTCATGTTTGTTCACTTGTGGCTATAGCTAAAGTAGCGGAGCTCCCGATTTTCACTTTCCTGAGGACTAGACGCGGATTCTCTCCTGCACTCATAAGAGCACATACTTCCGCCACCCCTTTTATTCCTACTTCCTTTAACTTCTCGCTCTGTGGGGTCAAGCAAGGATTTGAGAAAGAGTTAATCTGCTCTTTTCCATACAGAACGAAGGGTTTGCCAAGCCTCTTGGCAACTTCTCCCACCTCTACTCTGATGGATGATATGTCCCAAACCCTACTGAGGGGAATGTCAAGCTTCGTCAGGACTTCCCTTATGCCTTTCTCTATCAAGTCTACGTCGACTTCCTTCTTTGATCCTATTCCTATGTGAAGGGGTAAAAAAGATAGCCTAACTACTTTCTTTCCAGGGTAATCTTTCTTCATGACGGTGATCACGAAACTGCAATGGTCTCCCTCGTCTAACCCGTCTAACCTGAAACCATCAGTGCATACTTCCTCCCCTTTAAGGAGGGCAGAGTTGACCTTGACTATGGCATCGGGATTCTCCACTTTGGCGACCAGCTTTCTCGCTATTGCCTCAACGCTTACCTTGTTGAAAAGCTCAGAAGCCGTGGTTATCACTGGCATTCCCTTAAGGAAGGAAGAGATTTCCTGGGCTATATCGTTTGCACCCCAGTGACCTCCTAAGACGGGTATTACATATCTTCCTAAGTCATCGATAGCTATGATGGGCGGGTCTTTATCCTTAGACTTGGCCAGTCTGCACACTGTCCTGACAGTTCCTTCTAATGCCATCACGAAGATGATGGAGTCATAGCAGTTCCAGAGCGAAGGAAAGTCAGACTTAGAGTACTCGATCTCCACCGCGGGGATCTCCTTCTCCTCCTTGATCCAGTTCCCTATTTTCTTAGCCGTCTCTTCCCCCGTTGATGTATATACTATCGCGACGCCGCGCCAGAGGTTCTCTATCATTTATTCCTCAACTTTCCAAGGTCTGTAGGAGTGGTTAAATGAAGGGTCGTAGACGCTCGACCTTACGTATTGCCTGACCTCCTCTTCGTTGGCTGCGGGTCCAACTATTATGACGGAGTCCCTATAAATTTTAGCCTCATGTACCTTAGAAGAGATGTCCCTTAATGTACCTCTTATCACCTTCTGGTTTGGCCACGTTGCCCTATGTACTACGATCACTGGCATTCCCTCTGGGACTCCTCCGTCTTTCAAGTCTTGTACGACCCTCTCTATCACGTGGATTCCAGTGTAAATAACTAAGGTAGCACCGTCTGTCACATGGCGTGCTAGATCCTTTAACGACCCCTTCATGGGGACTCTGAGGGAAGCACGAGAAATTATCACTGTCTGCCCGAGCTTTGGAACGGTCAGCTCTATCGGTATCACCGAGGCAGCTGCTATAGCAGCCGTTATCCCTGGTATGACCTCAAAAGGTATCCCTGCTACCTCTAGTCCCCACATCTCCTCCATGAGTGCCCCGTAGATACCTGAGTCTCCACTTTTCATTCTAGCCACTACCTTTCCGTTTTCAGCAGACTTCACCATGACCTCAACTATCTGTGAGAGAGTCATTGGGGAAGTGTCGTGAACTTCAGCGTCTTTTCTAGCATACCTATCCAAGATGAGAGGGTTTACCAAGGATCCAGCGTACAGTATTACATCAGCCCTCTGTATAACCTTCATTGCCTTAACTGTTATCAAGTCAGGGTCTCCTGGACCTGAACCTATGAAGTACACTTTCCCTTTTCCCTTAGCTTCCAAGTCATTCACCTCTTGGCTATCAGTAACGAGAAATAGTCGTGATCACTCTTTCCGTTCCATTTGGCAATCAGCTCCCCTTCCATGAAGCACCTCCTAGCATATGTTAATTGATAATCACTTAATATCTCGGAAGCCTCCTCAAGTCCTTTGCTTCCCTTCAAGACTATGATAGTCTCAAACTTTCCCTTTGCTAGCTCCAGCAGGTCCTTCCTCAAAGAAGGAATTATGGCAATCGCCTCTTTCTCGCTTCCCAAGTTAAGGTAAGCCTTACACGCGCACGCCGTGATCGACGAAACTCCAGGCACAAGCTCTATTTGGTCGAAGCAAGGCAGAAACTCCTTGACCCTGAAGTATGTACTGTAAAGCACTGGATCTCCCAAGGTAACGAATGATGATGGATCTTCAGCCTCCATACACATCCTCTCGCCTATCTTCTTTAATTCCTCACTGTCCACATGCTCACCCATAGGGAAACCGAGGTGTACAGCCCTTCCCTTGACGTGGTCTTTTATAACCTCCATCGCTAGGCTTCTTCCCGTTCCACTGGAGTAAGGTATGAATATAACCTTAGACTCGTCCATCCTCTTTATTGCCTTTATTGTGAGCAATTCAGGGTCCCCCGGTCCTAGACCGATAACGCTAAGCTTCATTTATTTCACCTGCTATAATGAAAACAGGATTCCTCGATATCATAGCTGTTCCATTCTTAGTCTTCATTCCTTTGCTTATAGTGACTTGTGTGACCTCTACCTCGGCCCTTTTCGACAGTAACGATATAGCTCTCGTGGCAGTCTCCAGTAGGATCGCGTCTATCACTATCCTCCCATCATTTTTCAGGTGGTTTAATGCCTCCGCGATTATCTCCTCCAAAGAGTCTGATCCTCCCCCTATGAATATTCTGTCGAACTTACCCATGTCCTTTAGCGCTTCAGGCGCATGTCCTTGCAATACGCTTACGTTAACTCCGAACTTCTCTGCGTTCGCCTTGGTGAGCTCCACTGCCTTAGGGTTATCGTCGACTCCAACTACCTTTTTCGCTATCAGCGCCATCTCAACTGTTACGCTCCCGGTCCCGCATCCTACATCAAGGACTTCATGGTTCTCGCTTAGCCTGAGTTTGGATATTACAAGAGACCTTATTTCTTCCTTCGTCATGGGGATTTCCTCATCCCTTAAAAAGAGGGAATCGGGAACTCCAGGAGTTTTAAATTCCCACTTCTGCGAGCTTCTCTCCTTCATAACCTATCACCACTACCTTAAGGTTCGGTTTACTATTTTTTATCTTTTTTAAAGATTTAATTCTTAAAATTACTCTATTTGCTAACAACTCGGACACCTTATATTTTAATTCGCCCATGTAATGAAATCCCTCCTCTACCGAAGTAGAGAGGGCTATTTTCTTGAGAATCTCCCCATTGATGCCTGCTAATACTGACAGGAAGACCATGGTTTCGACTCTAGCGTCCCCGAATTTGTTATGAGTGTTCATAATTCCAGAAGCCACCTTCATCAACTTAGCAGGCATCCCATAGAGAGATATTGAACGGAAACCCATTTCCGCTGCCAGCTCAAGCGAGTCCCCGACTCTGTCTCCTATCTTAACTACGGGACGACCTTCTTTTTTAGCAAAACCTACTGCAGTATTCCCTAGGGCTAAGGACACAGAGTCATGGGACATCCTTACAGACCCCAACTCACATTTTATATGATCTATGTAATCCTCATCGCTTACAGGGTATTCTATCCCGGTAGTCCCAAGGATAGATATACCTCCCTTTATTCCAACTACTTGGTTCATGGTGTCTTCCGCAAGTTCCTCTCCCTTAGGGACGGTTATCTTGACCTTAACCTTCATGTCGGGTTCTACTTCCTTTACGGCTTGCTCAATCATGAGCCTAGACATGGGATTTATAGCCTTTTCTCCCAAGCCTACACGGAGACCAGGCTTCGTGGCTATTCCTATTCCTTCTCCCCCTTCAATGGAGAAGGACTCTGAAGGGGACACGCATGACACTACCTCAATTCCATTCAAGATATCAGGGTTGTCTCCTGAGAATTTCTGAACTGAGGCACAGAACTCCTCACCTTTTCTTTCAAGGCGAGAGATGGGGATCTCTATCCTCAGTCCTATCGGGGTTGGTATGACCACTCTATCTACTTCTATACCCTTCGAGAAGAGGACTGCAGCCTTGGATGCTGCAGATGCCGCACCCCCGGTCGTAATTCCGAACCTCTTCAGCGTGTCTATCAGTGATACCACCTAGTAATTGTACTTTCTCTCATACCCTCTAGGGGTTATCATCTTGTTACCAGTTACGTATGTCTTTGAATTTCCAATCACCAATGTGGTGACCATTCCAATCAACTTTTCGTGTTCCTTCCATCCTTCAAGGTCTGTAATTATCACCTTCTCATTGTCCCTGAAAGCATGATCGACTATTCCCACGGGTATGGGGGCTTTCTTCACCTCCATTATGATTTCCATCGAAGCTTCGAGCAGAGGTTTACTTATCGGGTTGTAAAGCACTATCGCGAAGTCTCCCTCAGCTGCCTTCCTTACTCTGAGGAGTATTTCTTCCCTGGGAATAAGGAGATCGCTCAAGCTTATGGAAGCATAGTCCAAGGAAAGCGGGCTGCCCAACCTAGAGGAAACAGCTAACGCTGCGGTGACCCCGGGCACGATCTCCACTGGTATATCGNNAACCATGCCTAATCATCATATCGAGGAGGAGGCTAGCCATACCGTATACTTGAGGGTCTCCGCTGGAGACTAAAGCCACTCTCTTGCCTTCCAATGCTTTTTCAATAGTTACCTTTGCCCTGAACACTTCTTCCTTCATCCTGGCTCCAATAACCTCTTTCCCTTCAGTTACGTCCTTTATCATCTTGAGGTAAGTGTTATACCCCACTATGACTTCCGCCTCCTCTAAGACCTGCTGTGCCCTGATGGTCCTGTACTCTTTGCTACCAGGTCCGAGTCCGACAACGAAAATTGAACCTTTATCCATTCCTTGCCAACCTCACAATTTCGTTAGTTATTGAAGCCGCAATTCCGCTTCCTCCCATTGTTCCCCTCAACGCGATAGAAGGTATGCCAGACCTAACTAGCTTTTCTTTCACCTCTACTGCGTTAGTGAACCCAGGAGGCGTGGCTATAACCAGAGGAACGTCAATTCCTTCCTTCACCATCTGTAATACCTCAGCTAACGCTGTTGGAGCGTTCCCTATAACTACGACGCTTGGGTTCTTCAACCCGAACCTCATTGCCTCGGAGGCTCTCGTCTTCGCCTTCTTCCTAGCCAATTCAGCTACTTCAGGGTTGTCTATGAAACACCTGACGTCTTTCCACCTTATTCCTGCGCTCACCATTTTAACGTCTGTAAGTATCGGGGCTCCTGAAGATAGAGCCTCTATTCCAGAGTCTATGGCATCTTCTGTGACGTACATGTACTTAGCCACGTCTAAGTTTCCTGCCGCGAATACTGCTTTCGCTATTATCCTTTTCTCCCTGCAGTTTCTTGCATCTATTTGTTCTAGTATTTTTTTCATAGAACCATCCTCAATTCCCTCAGGGTCCATCAATATGTCCTCAATGCTAGGTAGGAAGTTGACTGCCCTGCTTAATCGGTATTTAAGTGCAGTTTTAACTAGAGGAGACCTACCTAAAGTCTCCGTGAAGAACACTCCTATTTCATTTTCTTTATACTTGACTCTTTCCCATTCTCCTATTTTCGACGCACCAACCTCTCCCATTATGTCATGGTAAACGTGGTTCCCCCTTCCTAGGAAAACTAGGCCAAACACAAAGTTCTTGACTCCCTTCTCTATGAGCTTTGCAAGCAGATCCCTCCAGTTTGGGGAGTTGAACTCATTGTAAGAGAGATAGACAGGTATTTTTAGCTCATACCCCAAGGACTTTACAATTCTCTCTATGTCTTGGTTATAGGTGTTCCTTCTAGAACCGTGACCTATCAATACAACGGCTGTGTTGTTCATGGATAAGCTATCCATATGGTAAATGATTAACTGGGTTAAAAAGGGTTCATGAGTGCGGTAGTTCACAGACAACGATTTTAGTCATGTCGATACGATTCCTTAATGGCAGTATCATCAAGAGGTTTGAAGTTAGCTATAGTTCTGGCGCTTGTCTGGGGATCGTCCTATCCGCTCATAAAGATAGCCTCAAGCTACGCGTCTCCTGTATTAATATCCATGTTTCGTGTAGTCGTTTCTTCGGTCTTCTTTTTGGCTTTAACTAAAGGTAGGTTTGTTAAAGGAAAGGATGAGCTGATAGTTGGAATATTCAACGTCGCGTTTTTCATGTTGTTGCTAAATTTCGGAACTGCATTATCCCCAAACCCGGGGATAGCTGCGATCATGATTTATACTCAGCCTATATTTGTTATTGTAATAGAGAAAATATTAGGCGCAAATTTGAGCTTGAGGTCAGTAATGGGAGTTCTCATAGGATTCACGGGAATAGCGATTTCCGTCTCCTCCTCAAGCTTCAGCCTAGGGACTATGATATCTCTACTTGGAGGCTTAACATGGGCCTTAGGTACTGTAATTTTCTCTAGAAAGATAAGAAACTCTAACGTCTTGGAACTGAACGCCTTCATATCCCTCGTGTCAATTCCAATACTTATTCCTTTTCTGCCGATAGACTTTTACTTCATTATTAGCCCTATGTCAATCGGAATCCTGATCTCACTGGCAGTCCTAGCACAAGTTGCAGGTTACGTTACATGGTTTAGCATGGTAAAGGAAATGGGAGGAATAAAGGCGTCTTCTTCGTCGCTTCTAGTCCCAGTGATGTCTTACGTTATGTCGTTTATACTCCTAAGAGATATTCCCACGCAATTAGAAGTAATAGGATCTATAGTCACGCTGGTCGGCATCTACATAACCTTAAGTGAGAATAGGCTAGCAGGAAAAAGGTAGTATATAAAGCTCTGTTATTTAATATACTTTATAAAGTATTGTATATAAAGTCATATACACTCTAGTCAAAATCTAAGTGGAGGTAAGTTTACGCATTCATTGGAAGGATAGGAAACTACCAAGATAGAATTATTAAGCTTTCTAGAAAGTGACTCTAATGCTTATTAAGTTAATACTCTCGATAGTGATCTTCATTATTACTCTGTTGCTTGTAAACTTGAAGCCGAAGGGAATTCCTATAGGCTATTCTGCATTATTGGGAGGCGTCCTGACTCTGGCATTAGGTATCTCAACGATAGGAGATGTGATACAAGTCTTCGACATAGTTTGGAACGCAACGCTCACTTTCATTGCAATAATTATAATAACCCTCATTTTCGATGAAGCGGGTTTCTTTGACTACATCGCGTTTCGCGTTATAGATAGGGTAGGGAACAACGTCCTCAGAGTATTCGTAGCTGTCCTGATTTTGGACGCTATTGTATCTGCATTTTTCGCTAACGATGGTGCGGCGCTTGTGATGACACCGATAGCAATTTCCCTGATGTCAAGGGCAAATCTGGAGGAAAGAGCAAAGGTAATATTCATGATGGGAGTAGGCTTCATGGCAGACACTGCTAGCCTTCCATTCATAATAAGCAACTTAGTAAATATAATAGACGCGACCTACTTCGGGATCTCTTTCCTGGATTATACAGAATATATGATTTTCCCGTATTTTGTTTCGGTTCTAGTTTCTTTATTATTGTATTATCTTCTTTTATTAGGGAAAGTAAATAAAAATCAGGAGATATCGAAGTTTGTTCCTCAAGTTAAGGACAAACTTCTGGTGGGCCTAGCGATTCCTTTTATGGTCATTGTGGTGCTGGCATACTTCCTCACGTCATTTGTTGATATACCAGTAGCGTTAATAGCGATCCCAGCAGCGGCCATCCTTGGGTATCTGGCTAAGATTAGGGATATCAACGTGGGCAAGATACTAAGGGAAGCACCTTGGCAGATAGTCTTGTTTTCTTTGGGAATGTATGTGGTTGTTTTCGGCATGGGAAAGCAGGGTGTTACGCAGTTTCTGGCAAGCGTGGTTAACGGTCTCTTCTCCCTGCCTGCCCCTTTGAACGTGATTGCAGAGGGGCTTCTCTTCGCTGGGACTGCAGCTGTAATGAATAACTTACCTTCTGTCATGCTTAACTCTCTTGTAATTCACTATACTTTCTCCTCTTACTTGTTGCCTGCGTTGATAAATGTAGTAAGCAATGATATAGGGCCAAAGTTCACTCCAATAGGGTCCCTTGCTACCCTTCTGTGGATATATACTCTAGATAGAAAACATGGAGTGAAAATACCTTTAAAGACTTATGTATATTTAGGGTTGCTCACAACCCCAATAGTATTAGTGGCAACTCTTTTTTCCTTATGGATGCTTTTCTATATTTTATAAGTTATCAATTACATTTTCAAAAAAAGGACAAGTATCAGAGTATGTAGAGGAAAACACATTTCATTATCAGTTTCATGCGCTAACAATGGAAATCACGAGTTCCAAGGGACTCTTGTTATCCTCCTCTTCAAAGTGTCCTCTATTGCACTCGACATTGCAGCTGCAGCTACACCTACTGGAATCTCACCTATTCCCTTTACACCCATGGGAGTGAACGGAGATGGAGAGGGGATTACGTTGACCTCTATGGGAGGAAGGTCTGATGAGGAAGGTAAACCGTACTCTCCTATGGTTCCAGTCAAAAGTTGCCCGTCTCTTGAGTATATGTACCTCTCGTACAGCGAGACTGAAATACCTATGGCAGTTCCTCCAGTCACTTGTTCTTTTACAAGGTCCTCGTCAAGAGGCGTCCCGGGGTCTATGAATACTACCATCTTTACTGGAACTATATTCTCGTCAATTAGTTTCACTACTGCGATGTCGCAGGCGAAGGGATAAGCGTTGTACCTGCTCTTGTTCTGGAGGGAGAAGGTATACTTTGCCTCGACCTCTACCGAAGTTAAATCTATCTTACCTTCCTTAGTGTCCACTTTTCCATCATGTACTTTACCTCCAGTTTTTCTCTCCACTTCTGATATGAGGTTCCTCACGGCGCCCATTATTGCACCGGATAAGAAGACGGCCATTCTGCTTCCTCCGGGTCCGAAGCTGTTTAGGGAGCCGTCTACCTCAACTTCTACCTTACCTAAGTCCACGTGAAGTAGGGAAGATACGAGAAGCCTTGCAGCGTGCTCATTTCCCTGGCCCTCAGGCCCATATCCTATGGATAGCGTCACTTTACCTTTGCCTGTCCTTATAGACACTTCCTCGCTACCGTTTGGCGTGCTGGGGTCTGTAGAGCATGCCAGCCCAACACCGTAACCTTTTTCCCTGAGCTTCCATTCTTCTCTTTCCACTGCCATTTTCAGAAGTTGCAACGGGTTTCCTGAATCATAAGTGGAGTAAGGTGCCTCGTAAGGGAAAGAGTCAATTAAGTTGATTCTCCTTAACTCTTTCCTGTCAAGTTTAAGTTCATCGGCTATTGAATCCATCGTCCTCTCTAAAGCCCAAGTATGAGGTGGGGTTCCTGCTCCACGGAAATATCCTGCAGGATTCTTGTTTGTCGCTATTAGAGATGCGTCATGAATTATGTTCTTCACTTTATAAGGTCCTGCAAGTATCCCCTGTGGCTTGAACGCTTGACCGTTATATAATGACGCGCCTATGTCTTCCCATACCTTGAAGTGAAGTCCGGTCACTCGTCCATCCCTCTTGAAATATGCCTTAACTTTGAAGGTCCTCTCTGGCCCAGACGAGTTTGAACCAGCCAGATGTTCACTTCTAGTCTCAATCCACTTTATTGGTACATTGAACTTCTTGGATGCTACTCCAAGGGCCATAACGTATTTAAGCACAGCGAACTTGGAACCGAAACTTCCTCCCTGTCTTACGGGGTTGATCTTCACTCTTCCGAGTGGTGAGAGAAAAGAGGACTGCGCTGATGCAGCCTGCATGTTGGTGAAGATGACCAATGGATCCCCCGGTAGTACCATAGTGGCGAAAGTCTCTATGGGGTTTCCTGAAGATCTGCTCCAGTAAAGTTCAAGCTCTATTTCCTCATCAGAAGGGATTTCACCGTACTTAATTTCTCTTTGAAAGACGCAATTAGTCCCCTTCTCTTCGAAGACTAGGACCTCATCTTTAAGGGCCTGCTCCACGTTCATCACTGGATCCAGCGGTTCATAGTCAACGTTGACAAGCTCAGCAAGGTCCTCTGCATCATAAGGATCCTTACCCAGCACTAAGGCCACGGGTTCTCCGTAGAACCTAACCTTATCCGTTGCTATTGGTGGAGTAGAAGTCGAACTCCCTTCTTCTCCTGATGTGTTAACTACATTAGCCACATCCTTTCCAGTGATTACTAGACCTCCTCTTCTGGTTACTTCGTCGTAGTCTATTTCCTTGATCTTTGCATGCGCGTAAGGGCTCCTAACGAAAGTGGCATAATATCCAGAAAAAGGCAGGTCATCTAGGTATCCTCCTTTTCCTCTTAGAAGTGGAAGGACATCAGACCTCTTCATGTTAAGATCTCTCGACCGTGAGCTTAAAAGTGTCTTTAAACCACCGTTGTTGAGATGCACAAAGGATACAACAGCCGTCCGTTTGCTTATAGGATATCTTCACTTCTTTAAGTTCAGAGACACGGAAAAACAATTCATGATACATAGCACCTCTTACGTATGCATATTCGAAGCCTCTATATCTCATCTATTGCCCTAGATGAGTATTGATCCCACCAAAAGGTATATCCTTCCAGGGGTTCTTCCCTTTCTTCGTCTTACTCTATCTCTTGTCTAAAGTCTAGGTAAGGAAAACTAATCCAGTCGTAGGAATAGCTATGATGACTGAGGTAGCAACATAGGGCGAAATTGGAGATTGTAAAGTTGCTCGGATTGATGCTGAACGTAATTATTACCAGCATAGTCACAAGTGATACTATTAACTTCCATCATCTAGCGCCTTGGCTTATCTTTTCTAGTACGTTCATTCCCGTCTAATTTATGAACAAGAATATTGTGAGCATCAAGTGAGCTAAACCGAGTTCTTCTAAGGTCAAGTAATATTGGTCTACTAACGAGGGTAAACAAGCTCATATGCGTAACCATTGCTTTAGCTTCTATCGTAGGCTTAGCAGATATTGCAAGGAGTTAAGACCAAGCCACGAAAAGTCCTATGAAACTCCCGTGGGAATAGTGTGATATCTGACTATTCCTCCAAGCATAGACATCGCTAAGGTGATCTCTGAGTAAGCTAGACATATGAAGAGGACAAGGATTCCTCCAATTGTCCATGATAAAGATAAAGGCTGACCTGCTACAAAATCCGTATAGAGCGATCTAAAAAACCACCATGAATCTTAGGTAGAACCATATCGTCTCTAGTCTGCTTAAGGGCTTCTTCAATTTTGTTTGTCATGCTTTGTACTCGTCTCTTCACTGTTCATGTAGGGATATTTAAATAATTTATATATATTTACTTACACAGACGTTATTTATCTCTTACTTTTCATTTCGAGTCTGTGCCATCTGGAAGTATTATCAATAGATCAGGACTGGTTTACTAGATTGATATAGGTCTTTAAAAAGCAATGAAAAGTTTTCTTTAATAAAGTTTTTTAGCTAAGAAAATCATGTTATCATGGGAACATGAGGAAAAACAAGTATTTCACTATAATGAAGACGATGACGTGCAATACGGGTTATGGGCTTTACGAATGCGTAGGAGATAAGTGCAGTCTTGTTGCGTGCGTACTAGATAAAAGATATTAAAAAGATAAGTTTTTTTGAGATCTCTATCTTAGAATTTTATTTTACAAGGAATATTATAAAGGTTCTTAGAATAGACTCGTTGTGTAGTAAGTTTTTAACAAGGTAAAATAACCAAATGTGAAATAATCTGAGGTATTGCTTCGCTTTTTATATTATAGGACCGCAAAAGCCCTAGCTGGAGCACCATCTACGCCAGATACTAGAATGGGAACTGCGTAGAATGTGAACTTCTTACCTACCAGTGACGAGAGCAAATCCGATAAGTTCTCTACAATCATTATATCATTAGAAAGCAGTATTCTGTGGACTTCTGGCGATCCTATGCTAGGCGAGTCTATTCCAACGAGCTTTACTTTAGTTCTAACAAGTTCCTTTGCGAGCTCCTCATCGATGACTTTTATGTTATCCATTTTCCAGCCCTTCTTCCATTGTTTGTTCGTTCCAGTGTATATTAAGACAACTTCAGTTGATGGGTTCACTTCATCTTTGTTGAATGCCTCTCCTTCTCCGATAAAGTGTTGAACCTCTATTTTCTCCAAGGTTTTTCCTCCAGCTATGAAGTGTGCGGGTATATCTACATGTGTGCCGGTATGAGTACCTATGATAAGTTGATGTACCATATACCCTTTTTCCTCATAACTCACGAACTTTTTTACATGGGGTTCAGGATCCCCTGGATAAAAAGGCATTCCTTCCTCTATCGGTACGCTTAAGTCAATAATTTTTCTTTCACTCATATAAGAGAGTAAAGAAATGAGTTAAAAAACACTTTTCGTTTATACAAATTTTATGCCTCCTTTATATGCTCCTTTTATAACTCTGTCTATTGCATACCATGCTACAATCAAAACTGGAATAGACGATATTAACGCAGATGAAGAGAGCTCTCCCCAGTTAATCGTTAAATCCCCTATTGCATTAAGGGCAAAAATCGTTACGGTCTCGGACCCCTGCGGCGGGAAGTCCATGCAGTAAGGGGTGTACGTTAAAACCAGAGGATAGAACAACAAATGCCATGAAAAGATAAAGGATAAGAGGAAAGAAGATATGAGAACTGGTCTGCTCAACGGAAGGATTATCCTGAAGAACTTATTCTTTATGCCAAAGACGTCTGCAGCCTCCTCATAAGACTTAGGCATCACAGAGAAGAAATTGTACATCAGCCATACGCTATATGTCGCAGTGAAGACTGGACTCGCTAAAATAAGACCCAACCAAGTGTTCAAGAGTCCTAGGAAACTTATCATAAGGTATACTGGAATTATATAAGACGCTGATGGAAGAGAATAGAAATAAATTGAGAGGGGCAACAAGAACGATAGCCTCTTACTCTTGGTTATCTCAAAGGACGCAGCTGAGGATATGAAAATAGTTATTAAAGCTACTGCCAAGCTCACTATCACGCTACTTATCATATAAGGTACAGATTCTTTTGCAGCGTTCACTAGGAAGGACATGTCTAACTTAGTAGGGAAGAAGTTTGGAGGGGATATGAAATCATCTAAAGGAGATCTAATTGAAACTATGATCATCCAGTATATCGGCATGTCTAGAAAGAACAAGACAAAAGCAGATAAAGCACCGAGGATCAGTTTGAAGGCTTTGTCGTTCAGCCTAATCCTCAGTGACGGCATTGGGCTTCGTTTTCCCCTTATGGCGTAAAGTAGTCCTATAGAGGGAATTGTAGCAATTATAGAAAGTAATGCGGCAAAGAAAGCCCCTGCAGGGATGTTACCTAAAATGAAGAAATCTTCGTAAACTATTAGAGGTAAGGTAGTAGACGCATATCCCGGTCCTCCTCCTGTCATTACATAAGGTAGATCGAAGTTACCGAGGGACAGGACAAAGTTCAAGATGAATGCAGTCCAGAACGCCTTTCCTATCAACGGATTAGCTACGTTGAAGTAATACTCAGATAATCTGAGTCCATCAACTTGAGAACTTTCAACTACTTCCTGAGGTATAGATTTGAACGCTGAGAAAATGATTAGAAAAGCGAAAGGTATCGAAGTCCAGATACTTACCAAAGTGACCCCGTAGATGGCTGTAGATGGAAAATACAATGGGTCATATGATATGTGGAGAAGGTACGTGAACCAGCCATATCCTCCTCCATAAAGGCTTATTGACCATATGAGGGCTGATGCGGTAAATGGAATTGTAAAAGGTAGAATGACAAAAAGTGAAAAGAGACGAGCCCACCTTTTGGTTAGCATATCAGCTACTATGGCAAGGAAATATCCTACTATAGTAGCGAATACAGCAGTGAATATAGAGAAAATGAATGTGTTTCTTACTATTTCTGTAACAGGAATAGTCCCTATAGATCTCAAGGAAAAATGTAATCCAGCAAAAATAAATGTGAAAATGAAAGGAAAGATTGCGAAGACAGATATATAAATTAAGTAAGGAATAGAATATTTCAAAGCAATCACTCAAATTGTTTAAATTTAGATATCTTGAAACTGACCTCCATTCCTTCTCTAAACTTGACCTTACTGAAAGCCATCAGCTCTCCTGAACCTAAGCTGACGTGGACAAGATATCTATCTCCAAGGAACTCCGAACTTATGACCTTTCCTTTCATATCTCCTTCTCCGAGCTCTACGTCTTCAGCCCTTACGCCTATGCTTCCTTTCTGTCCTATTGCTTGTCCATCAAGTAGGCTCATTGGAGGATTACCTATGAAGCTTGCTACCTTCTCATTAGCCGGATTATCATATATTTCCTCCGGAGTACCTATCTGAAGTATTTTTCCTTCATCTATTATACATATTCTATCTCCCAGAGCCATTGCTTCGGTCTGGTCGTGTGTGACGTAAATCGACGTAATTGAATATTCCTCCTGAATTTCCTTAATTAACTTCCTCGCGGATACCCTTTGAGGCGCATCTAGATTCGAAAGGGGCTCATCCATGAGGAACAGTTTAGGAGTTTTAACCAATGCCCTAGCTAGGGCAACTCTCTGTTGTTGCCCGCCTGAAAGTTCTCCGGGAAACCTTTGAAGGAGGCCGTCTATACCAAGCCTTTTAGATACGAACTCTATTCTTTTAATGGCCTCTTCTTTTCCTATTCCTGAAGACTCTAAGGGAAGAAACAAGTTGTCCCATATTCTCTTGCTAGGGTATAATGCGTAGTTTTGAAACACCATACCTATGTTCCTCTTTGATGCAGGAAGTTTTGTTACGTCTGACTTATCTATCATGACCTTCCCGTTATCTGGCTTCTCTAGCCCTGCAATTATCCTCAAAAGCGTCGTTTTCCCAGAACCTGAAGGCCCAAGGATAACAAAGAATTCCCCTTTCTCTATTTGAAGGCTGATTCGGTCAAGGACAAGCTTCTTATTGTAAACCTTGTTGACCTCTCTGACTTCAAGGCTCATCCTTGTCACCTATGTCCTTGTCATCCATTGGGTTTAATTTTACATTTGAAGGTTTAAAAAAACTCGCATGTTTCTGTCAATCCATCATAGTAGTATGTCATGCTTTTCAAATAAGTTTGAGAATACTTATTTCTAAATAGGACTATATTAATTCCGACCTACATTTTTTTAAGCAGAAGCGTGAGAGGCTATTTATGCATTTAAACAAAACTTGGAAGGCATTAAGCAGAAATCTAGTTATTTTAATTTTGGTTATTATAGTTATAATAGCTGCTGTAGGAGGATACCTTGCTCTTCATAAAACTTCCAAAGAGACTACGCTTAATGTTATCACTTTCAGCGGCCAGTCAGCAGATTTCATTCAGTACGCTGCAGATCAATTTGCGTCATCTCACCCTGGAGTTAAAATAAACGTTATACAGGAGCCTTTCTCAGAATACATTTCTGACGAAGAAACATCTTTAGCTGGTCACAGTACACAATATGCAATTTTAGGTTACACATCGACTTCCGCACAAGACATATCTAAGTACCTATTGCCCTTGAATTCCTCAGACTTTAACATGTCAGATATTATTTCTCCTCAAGAGGACTTTGGAGGGATAATCTACAATGTTTCATCACATTCATACGAGATGATAGGTATAGCATATGAGACAGCTATATACCTCACTGCATACAACGTTAAAATCTTTGACAATTCAACCCTTGCTAATGAGTTCTATTCTCAGTATCACATGAACTTCTCTCCTACTACATGGAAGAACTGGACGGTAGTTGAGGATATAGATAATTTCCTTACATCTAAGGGAATTACCAAGTACGGTTTCCTTATAGATGACCATGAGAATCACGGCATAATAGATGCTTATCCTGCAATATTTGGCTATTATTACAAGAATGCCTATAGTTTAAACCACGGTAATTATTCAGGAATTCCGGGCTTCAACATAATGTTCGAGGGCTATACCCTCCCAGGGATGAACTATCCATTGCCTTCGTTTAACTCTAGTGAAGGAGTAAATGCGTTAGAAACTTACAAGACCTTGGTGTCGTATGAGATATCTCCCTCATCTGAACAGGTACAATATGGAAACCTACCTGAAATATACTCATCTGGTGAGGCTCCCGGAGCATTTCTCTTCATAACACAATTGAGTTCCATCTCGTCTAATGTATCATCAGAAACTTACCTTGCTCCCCTTCCGGGAGGCTATGCAGAGACGGGGACCGACTTTTTAGGCATAAACAAGTACTTGCCTGCGTCAGAACAGAAGATAGCCCTAGAGTTCTTGGAGTTCCTAGTCTCACCGAAAATGCAGGAGGAAGCCTTCATAAAGTTTGGTAAGTTCCCCGTCTCGAAAGAAGCATTCACCCAGTTGATGTCTAACACATCCTTAAGCGCACAGCAAATGGAATGGCTAAAGGAAGTCTATAAGGCTTCGAGTAACGCTTTCGCAAATCCTCCCAACATCCCTGTTACTTACTCGTCTCTCATCCCTGATTTCAACGACCAAGTTTTCAATTATCTGACGTCAACTACGAGTTCACCATCTATTGCACTTCAAAACGCAGCAAACGATTGGATATCGACCTTGCAATCCTACTATTCTTGATGAAATTTTATTCCTTAGGTATCTAGTATTGTTTTTTAGGAAAGAGGAAAGAATAGCCACGGTTAGATATTTTTTGCTTATTTTGCTATTTTCATGTCAAAAAAGAAAATTAATAGACGTTTCCTTACAAGGAATAAAATATTGATATATATACATAAACAAGAATTATAAATGGTTGAAGGCTTTATGGTGTAGAGAGAAACATATGAAGAGCAACTTTGGCATCCAGGTTTCTAAACTCATTGGGGTTATGTTTTTTCATTAATTTAAGTTAACTAGGGTAGGAGAATGTCCCATCCGTCAGGGATAGCCCATAGAATAGTTTTATAGTAAACAGAAATAATATCTAGGTCAAGGTCGAAAGAGATTAGTCAGTACCAAGACTAGGGGTCTTAAGCTTGTGGAGAGCGAACCTTTTGTAACCTTTCACATGGGACACTAAAGAACGGTTCTATTTATTGAACCTCGTGGGTGAAGATCTATGTTGCTCCAAGAAGGAAAATCGCGAGGTGATGATGTCCGTGAAGACAGGGGGTAGTCCACTTAGCGAAAAGTTTCTCCCTGAGCTAGTCTTCATAGTGTACAATTTTTAAATTAGACAATTGAAGTCACATGATGTTAAGTCTCAATGATCTAATAGAAGGAGTTTCTCAGTCAGTAGTCACCATCATTTCGAGACCTTTCTCAGTCAAAGACTACGTCCAGGGTAAGGTAATTCAAGGAGGATCGGGTTTCTGCGTTTCAAAAGGTCTAATAGTTACTAACCTTCATGTGGTGGAAGGTACTACTGAAGTACAGATCCTAACAAAGGACACGATCTCGAAGAAGGGAAGAGTGATTCATGTGAATCCCATAAACGATTTGGCTCTCATAGAAGCTGACGTTGAGATTCCCCCTATGAAGCTCTCAGAAAACGCTAAGGTAGGGGACTTCGTAATAGTCCTTGGTAGTCCTTTTCTTTTCGACTTAGGAGACCTTACAGTGTCATTTGGGATTATAAGCTCCGTGAATAGAGAGATAAGGTCTCCCTTTGGTCATAACATGTACGTCTATCAGACCGATGCAGCGGTAAACCCAGGGAACAGTGGAGGCCCGGTGGTCAACATGAAGGGACAGGTGGTCGGAGTAGCTCAAAGCCATCTCGATAAATCTGAGAACATTAACTTCCTAGTTCCTTCAAGATCACTTCAGAGCTTTCTGTTTAATGTATCTAAAAACGGGACATACCTAGCCCCTTTTACTGGAATAGATAAAATTAGAGTAATAAATAGAGTTATAGGAAAATATCTCTCTCTCGACATTGATTACGGCCTCATGATACAGAGCATTTTGGATGAAAGTCCAGCAAGTAGAGCAGGACTTCTAGTAGGCGACGTTATTCTCTCAGCTAATGGAGTACCTCTTCGAAGCACTCTCGACCTATGGAATGTGACAGAGAGGGTTTCTCCAGGGATTTTGAATCTAATAGTTCTTAGAGAGAGGAAGAAGTATTCTGCGAAACTGGAAGTAGAGGGAAGGAAGATGGATCACACTTNNATTATTATTGTAATTAAAATGGCTAAAAAATCCTTTGTTGTGTATCTATTGGGCCTTTCTCTTTGCGTCTCCTTGCGAGTTTCCTTTATTATATGCGATGCTTTGAAATTAAAACCGCAATTAACNNCAATTTGGATGACCGCAGATCGGACAATATTTAACCATCGTTTTATGGTTTAGAACAATATAATTTAAGCTTCTGTTCTAATTATTTATGACTCTTTAATTAAAGTAAAGGATAGAGCATGATCTAAATATAATTCTAACTACAATGGGAGCTTGTGTACATGTTTCAATGCTTCTCTTCGA
>DAHF01000088.1:4656-4778 GCA_002495845.1 Sulfolobus sp. UBA167 | reverse complement strand
TGGATTAGCATCGAGAAATACATAGCAAGTAACACCACTACGCTCAACGTCTCCTTCCCTATGAACCCGTTAGCCTCAATAAAGTGAGACAAGATATACACTACACCCCCTGTGATGATGGA
>DAHF01000088.1:0-4614 GCA_002495845.1 Sulfolobus sp. UBA167 | reverse complement strand
GCGTTGAACGTGATCCCCACTAGAGGATGGTAAAGCCTGGTGAGGATTAAGCTACTCTTGCCATTCAGCACGAACTTGCTGTCCTGGTTCACTTTGACCTCTTTTCTCTCGTTCTCGAAGATGGAAGAAAGGAACTCGACCGGGTTGTAGCTTGACCTATAGATGAAAAAGGCAAAGAGAGATCCTACCAAAAGCAGGGNNACTATTGACAGTTTGAGCGAGACTGCGAGAGACCCTGCCTCTACGATCTGCAACCCGTAAAGCAATGACTTAGCCTTCCTCCCGATCATGGAGACCGAGCTGAGCGTTGCTCCAGTCCCTGAGAACTCCAGTGAGAACAGGGGGTAGAGGAAAGAACGTGCAGTCAGAAAAACTGCAGTAGAAAGAAACAGGGTGAACATAAATCTTGATATAAATTGAAACAAAGCCCACGAGTCGTATATCTCTTCCCTCTTCAATGGAAGGGTGAAGAAGTTGAACGCGTCCGCCCTTGTAGGAGGAGAGGTGAAGAATATCTGTGGGATCAAGAGGAACACAAAGTAGTACTTAGCATAGTACAATGAGAACGAAGACCGCATGTAGGCTTGAAATATAGGGTTTCCCCCGAGGACGAATGGAAGGGATAGCTCTATAGCTGATAGGACAAGTGACACCGTTAACACGATGATCAGGGTCTTGCTGTACCTAGTCATCATGAGAAAAACTATGCTCTCCTTTTTTACCATTGTTAATAGGTTAAAAAAGAGGAACAAAAAAATTTTTGTCACGTGGAAACCAATAGTGAAATCTCAACTAGACCAAGTGTAATTAAGAAAAATTGAAATAATAACAATGCCTATTCTTTAAAAAAAGTAAGAGAGGGAGTGTATGAGCATGCATGAACGTAGAGAACCGGACTTCACTGAAAAAGACAGCTCAATTCAGGTATTCATCAAAGCTAGGCGACGTCTTAAGCCTTGACAACTAACACGTGTCTCCTTGAGTTCTCTACTACCTTTGAAGAGACGCTCTCAGAGAACAGCTTCCTGAAGCCTCTCAGACCGCGGTTTCCGACGACGACCAAGTCGAAGTTCTCCTCCTCTGCGACCCTTGAAATCACATAGTCTGGTTCTCCCCTTAAGGGAATGTACTCCACATTTACCCCGCTTTCCTCGGCTTTGAACTTGATTAGCTCTCTGTTCCTCAATACTCTCTCTTTCTCTTTCAGCTCTTCCTTGAGCGGATAGACGCCTGAAGGATGAGGTGTAGAAAGCGCCTCAACCACCTTAACCTCACTGTCGTGCAACTTAGCCAAGGCTAAAGCCATCTCCAGCGCTTTCAGTGATTGTGACGATCCATCGAAACCAACAAGAATCTTTCTGAACATACTCTCAAGTAATTTATAGATTGGGGAATTTTAAATATTTCGTTCTTTGCTTTTTTAAAGAAGTTTAAAAAAGTTTAGCAATAAGGTATCATAATTTACGCTAGGAATGAACAGTAATCAAGAATGTCGAGATAAAGGTGATAAGAATTACATGAATTTCATCTTCTCCCACCCTTTCGATGGGCCTACGAGAGCTCGAGTTCCTTCATTACATTAGGCAGTCCCGAGTAAGAGGATGAGGCGAAGACCACCGCAGTGTCACCCTTCCAGAACCCGGAATCTATGGAAGTATATGAAGCTATGTTTGACGTGTCAGAGAAAGTGGGGTAACCTCCCTTGTAGCCAACAAAGTTGTAACCTGACAGCAAGGACGAAGTGTCGTTTCCATGAGTTATGATGACGCTTACGTTATAAGGCTCATAAGTGAGGATCCAATAGTCCCCCTTAACGTTCACGGTTGGAGTTATCGACATCTCCTCCAACGCCGTCACGTTTACGAAGAGTATACCAGTGTTGTTAAGGCCTGACAATGAGGGAGACATGGTTTGGTTATACTCAATAACCATGGGTAATGACAACGCTTTCAATGCTCCCTCAAACTGCACTCCCGTTCCCTTGTACACTGAGATGCAAAGTTGAGTAGAGCCAGGAAAATACTGGAAAGATAAACCGTACCCGTCTAAGTCCCCAAAAGCGGTTGTGAGATTAGACGTGAAGTTGGCGAAAAGGACAAGTCCACTCTGGATTTCCTTGTATGTAGGCCCGAAGTTAGAGGTCGTATCTACTACTATTTTGCCCTCTATTGCGTCCTGACTTTGATTCCTGATTACTAGGACTTGGGTGGTGCCTAACCTACCTGAGAACTCGGAGAAAAGTGCGCCAGCTATACCTGAGTTTAACTCGTTAAGCGGAAGCCCCTTGATCACAGTTCCAAGTTCAAGGAACGCCTGAGAGAAGTTTGAGAACTGACCTTCAGCCACAGCCGGCGGGGCGTTCCTCTTTTGAAGAGAATTCGTCACTTGATGTGAAGGTGAAGGAGATGCTATGTAAGCGAAAGATATGGACAAGGCTATGAGGAGAGCTATAACAAGTATATCAGTAACTTTGACTTGCATAGACAGACTCTCTGCTCATGAGTTAAAAAGACGTTTCAAATCTTTTTGTCCGTAAAGGTCATGAGGAAAACGTCTAGAAGGATAAGACATCAGGTTGTCTTCATGGTAGGTCATTGAATTTACACGTGGAGGGAGAAGGAGGGAGAAGAAAAAAAGATCCACCCCTCTACTATTCTCAGTCAAAAATCTATTTAGAGATATAAGCACGTTTCAGTTTAAAATCCCACGATATAGCAGTATATTACGAATTGTAAGGAACGCAACGTGAGTAATTCCGTGAGCTAATAAGAGCACAGCAAATCGTTGGTTTGACAGAGGAAAGCCGAAATCTTGACTGCTGAAATCCTCCTCTTTTTCAGCTGACCTTCTTGGGTACGTCCCTCCTCAGGAAGGATATGTAGCTCAGTGCGATAGGGATGGATGAGAACCCAAAGATCGAGACTAATGCTTGGGCTATTGTCCCCTGGCCTATTGGAAACACAGATAGGAAGTTCAACAACAAGTAGACGTTTGGTACACTTTGGGCCACAAAGAAGGGTAGCTCCTCTGCACCCCAGCTGGGCAAGTACTGTGCGTAAGACGAATACGTCGGGTCTTTGAGGATTGTGGCTACAAATATCAGGATGGTCGTGACAAGGATAGATCCTATCAGGATAGAGCTCGAGACCAGAAACGCCAAACTGCTCTTCCTCAACGCCTCTCCTAACATGAACGCAATGGAGTAGAACACCAACGCTGAGATGATCACGCTTCCGACTATTGAAGGGAGGAAATAGACGTACTTCTGCGCCCCGAAGAGCGAGTATGACATAACTATGGAGATTGCTACCATGAGGAGGTAGATGACGCCAACCAGTACGAACCCTCCGACGTACTTCCCGGACACGAACGTAAACCTTGTTATGGGCTTAGTCATGAAGAAGTCCACAGTCCCCTGTTCGTATTCCTCGCTCATGGACCCAGACGACACTGAGATTGCAATGAAGTGTAGTAGAAGAGACTGAGGAAGGAGGATTCCGACTAACCAGAGATAGGGGTGAAATGGATCGAGGAGCTGTGAGACCCTCGCACTGTTAGCGTAAGCTAGTAGCCCGTAAATTCCTACCTCGAATATCAAGGTAATTGCTACCAGCGTGATGACCTTCCTCCTCGCCACAGCACGCTTCATTTCATAAGTAATTACCTTTTCTATCATTGATGTTGTTAAGTCAATGCAATTAAAAAGATCTGTCAAGACATTGAATAGGAAAGCTTTTAGACTTTGATCTCATGGAGAGGTAATTTTAATTAAATTGAAAGTAAGCTACCACGTCAATTCTCTAGAGAAAATGAGCTAGTGAGCCCTGCGATGGCTCGGGCAGTGAAAACGCCATGTGTTTTTTTTTTGCGTATACTTAGCCTGATCCTTGATGTGTAGTCTTCAAAGCTATCAAAAGGAGATCAATTTCACTAAGCTTGGGTGGAGAAAAAAACTCACTTGAATTTCCCCTTTGATTGATCTAACTTAGACTTGAAACCTTCGAATATGGTTCTGGCCTCCGGTCTTATCTTGTGAGACTTAAGGAACTTCTCTAAATCTTCCTTCAGAGCTAACGCCTTCATGAACATTTCCTTGTCTTGAAACACAATAGCGTTCTGTAAGTATGAGATCCCCAACATTGACGCCAGATGTATGTACCTCTCAGGCTCCTCCTCTTTCTTCACTTTTGAGAGCTTCTTCTCCATCTCCTTAAGGAAGGAGCTTGATATGATTGTCTTGTTGTCCAAATACGTCTTAGCTGACAAAGACGGAGTCAAGCCCTTAGATACTAGGAGTTTCCTCATTACAGCTGAGAGGAGAGAGAACGACATAATCAAGGAAACAGTGTAGACCCCCAACGAGTAGTACTCTCCTAGCCCTGCGAACGACGCCATCTCCTCTACTGCGAGTGATATGATTAGTGACGGAATAGCGACCATCAATAAGGTGTAGCTAAACCATTTACTCCACGACATGTTTCTCAACGATTTTTCGCCACTGAAGTTTATGTATGTCTTCAAAGTTTAAAAAAACTGACTTTCTGCAATTATCTAGAAAAAAGTCTATATTAGTTAAGTGAACTACCCCGTCCTCACGTGGCTTCCTGCTTCACG
>DAHF01000018.1:9132-10591 GCA_002495845.1 Sulfolobus sp. UBA167 | reverse complement strand
TCCGGTCTGAATGTTCACGAAGCTCAGCTCGTAAGCTAAGAAGGGAAACTTGGGGCTTACCTCCTGGTTCCCCGACGACAGCGTCTGAGTGCTGTTCACGTATCCTGAGAAGGGGAAGTTGTGGAAAGTCACGTTCAGTGTCTGAGTATAGTTTATCACTAGGTATGAAGTGTTATCGAAGACCACAGACTTTCCGTCACCGCTCGCCACAGCGTAGCCCCCTGGGAAGGGATAACCAGCGTCCTCGAAGTTAACGCATACCTTCATTGGGGAATTGGAGGAGGAGTTCATGAACTCTGAAGATGAATAATAGGAGAACTTTGCTTGGGCCACAGCGTCTCCCGTTAGGTTTATCTCGTCGAAGAGATAGGAGGAGGATATCCCTTGGAATGATCCGCTGATCTTGAACCCATTCATGGTGGTGTCATTTCCCGTTAAAGCAATGAGGGTCACGTTCACGTACTTCGGTAAGGTCATGGTCCAATTCCCTGGGGTGAACTCCTGCCATTGTCCGTTGGACGATACCACTCCGACTTCTCCCCCGTTGCCCACATCTATTGTGAGGTTAGCCTCGTCCTGTGAGAGGAGGTTCGATGTGACGCCGTCCTCTCCGTACACTTGATTCAGGAGAGCCAAGCTCATGTTTGAGTCCTGATTGGCCATGCTGTAGGAACCTAGAGTCGGATAGTAGGGATACCATTCTGCAGACCCAGTTGTGACCAATCCCACGAATCCGCCGGGGTAAGGTACGGCAAGCCTCTGCCCATTTCCTAGGAGTATCCCATTGTTTACCTGGGTTCCCGTGGTTCCAAGCGTGAGCCCGTTGAAGTCAACGCGGGTATAACACGATGGCAAGTAGTCCATGTATCCATTGAGGAAGGCTGGCATCTTCACGTCAGAGAAGGACAGAGTGAAGACCTTCCCTCCAAGGACGTAAACCAGACCTGTGACTGTCTTCGTGGAACCGTTGTTCACGAAGTAGGCTATAGTTCCGTTTGACCAGCTGTCTGCCCTCAACGGAGATCCTAGGGCGGTCTCCTTGATCTGGCTGATGTAAGCCTCCTGGCTCTGGTCGTATAGTATGAAAAAGTATGAGACTACTCCTATCGCAACTATGACTATTAACGTTAAGGCTATTAAACCTAATAATTCATTCATTCTATGAAGTAATAGATACTATCCATTATAAACTATGGTTAAAGCCTTAAAATAAGGCTGAAGTTAACTTTGGATCAGGGGATAAGGAAAACTTTAGACAAGTTGACATTGGGAGGTACTGAGACCATTGTTTGGCGAGAAAATGACAAAGGCATTTACAGTGTTCAGGCGTCGCGACCTTTACGTCACCCACAGTCTCGTCTGATGACTTCCATGAAGACTTCGTTTATGTCCTTAGGCTGGGAGGGAAGAGAGCTGAATGGATTCGCCTTGTAAATTCCAGAGCAGGAAATCTTTTTTA
>DAHF01000018.1:0-9083 GCA_002495845.1 Sulfolobus sp. UBA167 | reverse complement strand
CCCTAAAAATGTTTAAAAATAAAGAACAATACATGGATGAGTGCGGAGGAAGACCTGATGAGGTAAAGGATCCTACCCTGAGTTAGTTTCCAGTATCCTTTAGTCCCATCAGTTTTAATAACGTGATATAAAAATTCTATAAAAAGAAAAAAATCAAAGTGAAAGGAGTTTAAGACACAGAGGAACGGCCTCTGCAAGCAGTTCTTCAGGCAAGGAAACGTAAAATTGGCCTGCTAAATGATATTCGAGACGCTTTCGAATCGAAACTTGTGGGACGTCCTAGTGACATCGTAGAGAACGTAAAGGAATTTGTGTCCTAGGGAGGCTTTCCAGTTAGTCACCACCTTGTATGCCTCATGTATTGAAAAGTCCAGCTCACGTTGAGAAAGTCCTACCCAAGGATGTTACAACTATGAACTTGCCAGACGGGTAGTGCTGGGAGAACGAGATTATTGCGCTATCCCCTGGTGGGATAGTCACGTTCTCACCGTTCAATGTGTATCCTACGTTCACGTAGATCACGTTGACCACTTGTACCACGGTCTCCCCGTCGTTGGTGACGTTGAGGTAGTCCACGCTACCGTTGGGATAAATGACCTCCCTCACGTAGAGTTGCTGGTCCTCACCTTGAACGTAGGTTGCCTCGGCGTCACGGTAAGCTTGGTTCACCTGAGACTCAGTCATGAGGATGTAACCAAGGAAGCCCAATGAGACCAGGACAATCACTACTATTGCTATGGCTATGAACAGCGACGCTTGACCTTTCCTTATCATGAGCTCACCTCCAAGATGTTAGACGAAGCGTTGAGGAAAATTACGGTAGGAGCTGAGGAGTTGGGGATTATCATTATATTATAAGTCTGACCGTGGTACAACGTGATAAGATCGTTTTGGTCTCCCAGGAAGTGGTACCCAGAAGTGTTGGAGACGTAGATGGAGTAATCTGGATAACAATTATCCTGGGTGAACACTCCGTGCTTCTGTACATGGACGTTATAACCCACGTTTACAACCGTGAAGTTTTCGCCTTGTGTTCCTTTCACGTAATAGACAGTCTTCACGCATTGGTTCGCTTTAAGCTCCTGATCCCTGGCCTGCTGGCTCAGTCCTTGGATAGCGAAGCCCGTGTTACCTAAGTAGCTCTCTATCAGGAACACCATGGCCACGAGGCTGATGAGGATGAGAAGCACGGCCCCGACCAACTCCGACTGGGCCCTCCTGGATGAAAGTTTCTTCATTTTCTTCAAAGAATAGATAGAGACTGAGGTTAAAAGTTATTATGAAAGAATTTACCTCTAAGAATATTACTTCTGACAGAGAAAAGCGCCTACTATTCCAAGGTGTAACGTGGGTCACGTAATGCGCCAGATGCGGTATCATGTCAAGACGTGGAATGACTCGGAGAGGAGTCAGTCGTCATGATCTTACTCCTCTTCCTCCACTCCTCACTATGCAGAGTAGCCTTGCAGAGTCGAAAAGCGGGAGCTTCCTATGGATGAGATCCTCTGGTTATCAACATTCCTTCGCACCGGAGAAACCCGTAGGAAACTCCTTCCAACCATCACTTCCATCTAGACCCAGAAACGGAGAAGCCCCTTCATTCCTTACCTCAATATCTCCTCAGAACTCAGCAACCTCGTGACCTCGAGATTCTCTACCTTGTTAAAGGTTGGAGTAAAAAATAAAGTAAATCATCCTGTGATCCTTAAACCCTGACGACATCCTTGAGAAAAACAATTAGTTCACCTTAGAGCTGAATTGTTGACGAGAGTTACATATACACAACAGCTTGGATATCAATGAGTCTACCTTTATGATGATTGCCCCACAGCCCTGATTTCGTCCATGTGGCTATATTATATAATAACAATTAAAAAGTTTTTTAGAAAAATATTTTTAGATAAACAACTTTTGATCCTTTAAAAGAGATTTTTAAAAAAAGAGAAAATCAGGAGCCT
The DNA here is from genome assembly GCA_002495845.1 of Sulfolobus sp. UBA167. Taxonomy (GTDB): domain Archaea; phylum Thermoproteota; class Thermoprotei_A; order Sulfolobales; family Sulfolobaceae; genus Sulfuracidifex. The sequence goes on along the minus strand of DAHF01000018.1, from coordinate 7,125 downwards.
TTTCTGATCTCTTTCTCGAGCTTCTCGAGCGTGTCTATCTCTTCCTCGTCTATCTCGTCTACGTGTCTGGCTATCTTAGCTGCTAAGTACCTCATCTTCATCTTCTTGTCCGCCTTCAGTTGAGNNGTCGAACTCGTCCTTCACCACCATCCCCGTCTCGGTGAGACGCTGTAGGGCTTGCCAAACAGTCTTGTTGTTTAGTCCCGTAGACTTGGATATGTTTGCTGCTCTATCCCTTCCTTTCACGTCAAGGTACTCGAGGACTTCCAACTCAGTTGACCTAGGGTCTATGTTATAGTTAGTCATATGCTCCCCCTCTATTATTAGAGTCTGTGATATATAAGTTATACTTACTTTTTATTATATTTCTTTAGGTAGGTTTTAGCTAATGGCAGAATTGAGGCAAAGGGCTTTAGAAAGACGAGAAAAGAAAAGAAGGGGAAGGCCTCCCCAAGGGAGAGGCGTGATCTATGATGATAGCATTGAAAAGTGTTTAATGGAACAGAAATTTTCCTATTCCATAACCCTTTCGGACTAGGCAAGGAGATAGGTAGGAAAAAATAATAAATAATGGAAATGGATGTTCAGGCATCTCATCAAGACATTTGTGGAGTAATGAGGGAGGCAAGAGAAGGCTCGAAGTGTATGAATAGAATTATTCCTATCAGGGCTATGGTCAACCCCACTATGGAAATTATCGAGTTGGCTACTGTACCGCTTGTTGCCTTGCCTAGTATCAGCCCCACGAAGAAGGACGAGATCTCTATGAAAACGAACATTAGTTCCTTCAGCTGTTGAGATATGTGGATCCCATGGAAGGTGTAAACTCCTCCGCTGGTGACTGTCACTGAGGAGATCCCCAGGAGGTATCCTCCGAATGAGCTGAGCAATACCACAGTAATGAGGACTACGAAGGTCAGGAGTATGGGCGTAGCTATCCCCAAGAACTGATATAGCCTAATCTTGCTCAAGGCTTCCTTCTTGTATTCCACGTACTTCCTGGTGAAGTTAGTTAGCTCCTCCATGAGGATTGTGGAGACGTTTCCGCTCTCTGAGATTAAGCCTAGCATCATGAAGGTGAACCTTCCCATCCAGCTGGGAGTTTTCACGTCTACTTCGTTCATTGGAGTCCCGTTCCTGATCTGGGATCCTACCTTGGACAGGATTTCCCTGAAGTGGCCCTTGTATAGCTTGGAGTCAGGCCCTGCCTCCGTGGATGATACCAGCGACAGCGACTTGTTCATGCTGTATCCTATTTTCTTGTACTCTGTGAGGTCCCTGAGGAACTGGGGTAGGCTGTCCTCTACGTTCTTTATGTCCCTTATTTTTCCCCTCACTTGGACGTACATGGAGACGGATGCAAGCAACAAGGAGACGTAGACTGTAACGTATAATGGTATACCCAGGAACAAACCCACCGCGAAAGCTGTTATTCCCAGCGCTACTGGTATTAAGGAGTTGAACTTCATGTCGTCATAGGTCTTAGGTCTCCACTGCCTCACCATAGCGTATAACGCTACCATGAAGAAGGGTGGAGTCATGATCAGTGCGTATATTAACCCCAGTCCGCCGAATATGGTCAACACTAGGAAGAGCGTGGGGAACACCAAGAAGGCTATTATGATAGTCTCCCCCAATGAGGAGATCCTATCTGCGTAGAATGACCACCTGAAGTTCAGCACGTTTATGAATTCCTTTGCCTTGTCGTTGAGGTAGTCCTGTATTCCTCCCCCAGCCCTGAAAACTGACGAGTATGCGTATAGCAGTGCAGCGTAGTCCTTGAGCGGGTGTGTCCTCGCCCTATAGTCAACGAATTGTATGAGTGACCTCCCGTGGTTCCTCACCTCCCTCACGAATACGTCAGACTCCCTCTTGAAACCCTTGAAGATGGAGGTCTCGTGTATCCTCCTATATACGAAGGACAAGTTAAGGCCTGAGGACGATGCTATTGAGGCTAGGAAGACGAAGAATGGAAGCTCATAGCCCATTTCATTGGAGGTCTCATTGGCCTTACTCCTGTAGTGGAGATAAGGGTACTCATACATCAACAATGGCGTTGCCCATATTACCTGGGCTATGAGGAAGAACGGGAACAACGGGAGCTTGAAGAATGCAAAAGAAAGGTAAACCCCCAAGTCGGCAACCGCGCATAAGGGGATGTAAGCTAAGGACTTCCCTACGTAATTTGACACGAATGACAAGCTGTCCCCGTTCTCGGCGCTGACGTTCACGTATTTCTCAACCCTAGACATGTATGACTTGACTCTTTTGTTGAACTCTCCCTTGCCGAGAAGTAGCTTACCTAAAACTTCTCCCCGGGTTCCGTGGTACCTCTTCCCCGCCGATTCCTTCTTCCAAGGTCTCATGGCGAAGGAAGCCAAAAGAAGGGCTAGTCCGGCCAAGTACAGCAGTCCGTAAACCGGGAGGGAAACTGTAGATGTTACACCTAGTGAGACAGGGTAGAACACGAGGAGGAACGTTGAGACCAGGAAACTTACCATGGATCCCACGAACAACGGGGACCTTGACATCAGGTAGAAGTAGAACTCTAATGACATGAACGGGTCAGTTCCCCTCCTCTGGTCCTGCGTACTCGTGTCCGTTTCCTCTCCCTTCATGTCTATCCCTTTTTCATCTCTAGTTTTCTCCATTTCCATTCACCTCTTCATGACCTCAGCCTCGTTTCGGCCTGCTCTGGGTACAAGTAGAACTCACTGAGGATTGACGATATTTGAGTGTATGAGTTTATGTTCTTCCTTACCATGTAAGAGAGGAGTTCCTCCCTCCTCTTTATCTCCTCCCTGAGTATTCTCTCGTCCCAACCTAACATGTTCATGGCGTCCCTGAGTTGCGGGGTCATCCTGTTGACTTCATTGTCCTCGTACGATATGACCTTCTCGAAGGTGTCCCCAGACGTCTCCCATATGCCCGTGACCCTCCTGACCTGCTTCTTTGTAGAATAGTCAGTAACGTTCTTTATCACAACAACGCTAGACAGCAAGTTCCTGAACTCCTTGGCAACTACGTCAGACAGGAGCGACGCTACCCTGGTCTTCACGTCCTCCACGTTGCCTCCGTGGAAGGTGGTGAGCCCCCCGTGACCAACGGAGACGGCTTGTACCAGATACTCCATCTCAGACCCCCTGATCTCCCCTACTATTATATAGTCTGGTCTATACCTCAGTGACAGCTTCACTAAGTCCGAGATGTTGACTTCCTTCCCAGTGTCGAAGTTGAAGCTCCTGCTCACGAACCTGACCCAGACCTCGTTTGAGATCCTGAGCTCTGGTGTGTCCTCTATGGTCAAGAACTTTGCGTTCGGGTTGAGGAGCATGAGGAGTGAGTTTAGAAGTGTAGTCTTCCCTGACCCCGTTGGTCCAACTATAAGCATGAACTTCTTAGCCTCAGCTATGATCCACATGTAAACTGCCTCGGCTATGGTGATGGTCCTGAACCTCAGTAGGTCCACTATCGTGAACGGTGCTTCGGGGTACTTCCTTATGTCCAGCGTTGACCCCGGGAGCGAAATCTCATTCCCGTATGTCACGGCTACCCTATGCCCTTCCTTGAGGATGAAGTCCTGTGTAGGGCTGGCTAAACTGACGTCCCTCCCACCTAAATCAGATATCCTCTCCACGAACCTCATGAGGTTCCTCTCGGAGGAGAAATACACGTTAGTCTCCAGCCTGAAGAACTCGGTGAAGTCCCTGTGGATCACCGTGACAGGCTTCCCTGCTGAGGTTACCTCTATCTCCTCAACTAATGGGTCGAATATCATGGGCGAAATCCCGGAGTAGTTCATCTCCCTTATCACGAAGTAAGTTATCTTCTGCATGTCCAAGTTGCTCTCCTGTAGCTCCATCTCTTTGATCACCTTGTCTACGTAGCCCATTACCTTTTCCTTCCTTGAGAAGAAAGTTCCGTCCTCCTCCAAGGTAGGCATGGAGTTGTAGACGTAGTCTATGATAGTCCTCACTATTTTACTCTCATCTGGGTTTATGGAAGGCTCTGTAACCAGGTAATAGCCTTTACCTCCCTTACTTATCACGGTCAGGTTCACGAGGGATAGCAAGGGGTCTACATCCTTCAGGTTGTACTCCCTCAAGATGTTCCCGCTTATCTCCTTGAACTCCATGGATGTCAAACCCATGGAATTCTCTGAATCGCTAGGATCAGTTTCTTTTCTATTAGCAGAAATATTCTTAGAGATCTTTTCTTCTTTCATGATAATTTATAACTTCACTTCCCGGCTTATAAACTATGATGAAAAGGAAAAATAGAAAGGCAGTTTCGGAGCTCGTGGGAGCTGTGCTTCTCATACTCATAACCTTAGTTGCGATGGTCTACTTGGTTGAGGTCTACCTGAGCCAGACAAGCTTCGCTTCACAGGGGTTGAGCCAACAAGCCCATGACGCCGTGGTTCAGCAGGGACAAGCAATTAGCACTGCATATTACAGTGTAGAGCACAACTCATCGGACAACTCATATACGTCGCGGTTTTACGTTGTTGACATAGGCAGTATACCGATAAAGATGTCCAGCGACGGCGTGCTTCTCCCCTCAAGCGGAGGGTTCATTCAGCCGAAGTACACGGTTTACGCATTAAACACGACAAGTCCACTTTTCCTGGGAAACCAGAACGACTTGGTCACCTTGTACCCTCAGCAGACATACGTAATAAATGTGATATACGGCTCTCAAGTCCAGGAGTTCTACATTAACTCCTCCGGGATAAACTACTTGGAGGTGACATCATGAAGGGGAGAAGTAGGGGGCAGGGCTCGCTCATAGTCGTCATGGTAGTCGCTACCTTGGCTATAGTCTTCTTGGGTGTCCTCGTCTACGTCAACGTAGTAAACTCGCAGCTTAACCAGGAGGAACAAGCATTGAGGCAGACATATCTGATGAAACAAGAGCAACAGCTCAAGGTGAATGCTGTCTATAACCCCGCAGTCAATAAGACCGAGATCTACATCTACAATACGGGGAAATACGATGCAAAGGTGATCGACGTTATATGGGACTCGGGGAGCTCCGCTCAAGGAGAGGATGTAGTCATATCCCCTAACTCATCTGCTGAGATAGCCGTAGGAGCTACGAGTCAGGGTGAGCAATACGTGATAGTCACCAGCTTGGGGAATGCGTACTCTGTTGTGAGCTCTTAGGACAGACATTGACTTAACACGGTCAAGACCCGGCAATCAAAAATTGTTAAAATTTTCTTTTTTTCCTTCCTGTCTTCTTCCTTCTCTTTTTTAAAAAAGATAATTTAATTTTATTATGTTTCTGGATTATTTAAAACGTCCATTATGTCCTTTCCTTTGGTCTCCCGACCTTTTGGCTAAGGATCGACTAGGCGGGACTTCTTTTTAACTTAACGGGAGTGAGGGCGAAAGTTCCTTCTTGGGGGATGGATTGCGCTAGAAGAGTTTTTTTTAACACTTATATAAAAAAATACAAGTATAACTTGAGGTACAGATTGGACAGAGGATCGCGTTCTGTCTACGCTATTCGCTATCACTATGCCCAAGTTGTGAAGTACCGGTAAGGGCGGAATAATTCACGCTATGAAATCATCCTATAGAGACGCAAAGTTCCATGATACTATCGAGGATATTGACAGATTCTATGAGGTAACAGAATATTTAAATAGATAAAAGGGTACACACTAAATTAAATGAAAAGAGAAATTAGTGAGGAAATTAAGCCAGTCAAAGTTAAATGGGTCACCACGAGAGGGTTGTTAGCGCTCGTTCTCCCCATTGCAGGGCTAGTCATAGCATATCTATTGAACGACATAGTTTTGCTCGACTATGTCCACGTGATGTCAGGTTTGCTGTGGACCGGTATCGATATCTTTATGGGGTTTGTTCTGTCTTACACGCTGAAGTCTCTGGACCCCAAAGAGAAGGCTGATATAGCAAGGAGTCTGACTCCCACTATGCTATTTCTCATGCCGAGCATAGCAACGGTAGCTATAACCAGCGGATACCTTTTATCTACCGACATAGGAGCATTTAGCTTGTCTTCTCCTTTGATAATCTCTGCAGTGATAATAGTAGCTATATTGACAATACAAGGTTTCGGTATCTTCCTTCCAAATGAGGTCAGGGTAGTGCTTGAACTAAATAAGGATAAACCTAACTACGGGAAAATTGGAAAGTTAATGATGATAAACTTCATGTTCTCTGGAGTACAAGGCGTGCTTCAATTATTGCTGATCTTCGTCATGGCCCATTTGGCCATTTAGAAGTCTATTTTCCCTTTCTTTTTCCTAAGACTTCGAGAAACCAAAAAGACAAAGTGTTTTTCGTTTCACGGAATTCAACTTTTTTGTCCTGTAGCCTTAACTAGGATGAGAAGGTATGAACAAGGACACTTTTCCCTTTAAAGGTGACTGAATAGGCTATCGAGCGAGTCTTATGTTGAAAGGAAGAGGTATCTAGCGGACTTAGGCATTTGAGATGAAAGCTTCCTTGTAGCAGAACTTTGCCAAAACGTAACTCAGCGCTTACTGCCCTTTCAACCGGGTTCGGAAACCAGGAAGTTGGTCACTGTCATGCTCCGTGATGAGATAGCGTGAACGAGTTGTCTGCATGGAGAGGATCCATAACCCTCTCTCTCAGCTATGAGGTGTTAATCCAGACGGGGTGATCGACCACTTGGTGAGTCCTTGTTTGACCTGAGCTAAGTCAGACACACTATCAGGCGGGCTGAACCAAATAACCTGAAATTGCCTCGGATTGACACTTTTCAATAAGGGGTAAGGTATGACTATTCCTTTAGATCTAGCGAAGGAATCCATGAAGATCCTTTGTAGGATGATCGTTACAAAAGAATGAAAGCCTAGCCCTTTCAGGGATGAAGATTCAAATACATCTTCTTGAGCTGAAATTCAATCGCTAGGAGAATAAGTCCAATCAAGCAACTGTTTCGATGAAGATTGGAGTGTCTATTCCCATCCTAGCCCTCTCCAACAAATACTTGAAAGCATTAAGGTACGTCTTATTCTGGTTAAAAGAAAGGAGAGGAATGAACGTAAACCCAGGGAAAAGTGTTCTTCAGCTAATCCATCAGGAGCTATACGAGAGATTAAGGGAAGAATTCAAGCTACCCTCTAAGATG
>DAHF01000087.1:11883-20844 GCA_002495845.1 Sulfolobus sp. UBA167 | reverse complement strand
TTCTGATGGGGATGGCGTCCCCCAGGGTTTTCCCCGAACCGCCCTAGAGGCTGATGACGCCTACATCTTCAGGTGTTTCGGATGCTACAAGTACTTGAAGAGACGGCGGTTCAAATTATAGGGGTACTTTTACTATCCCCTCTAGTCATGGGAATTTACGAGAAAAGTAAAGCAAGGGTAGAGGGAAGAGTAGGACCGAGGATCCTACAACCATTCTATGACTTGCACAAGCTTTTCAGGACAAAAGAGTTAGTGGTGCCAGAGAACGCCTCCAACCTCTTCCTATACGTGCCTTACTTAGCGATGGGAATTTACTTGACTATCTCTTTCGTTATTCCAGTGATATACCCCGAACCTATCTACCTTACGCCCACGGTCGACTTCCTCGGTGGCGCGATCCTTTTCTCCCTAGCTGGCTTCATGAAGAGTGTCGGTGCGCTCGACACTGGTAACAACTTCTCGTCCTTAGGCGTGTCAAGGTCGCTATCCTTCTCTTATTTGTCTGAGGCCACCCTGATAACTGTGTTCTTTGGAGTCGCTTTGATAACAGGAACTAACAACCCTTACGTCACTTTGTCTTACTTGGTCTCTAACCCTGACGCTTACCTTTCCATAGACCACCTCCTTATAACTGTGGCTTTCTTCATGCTTTGGCTCTTCGAGACCGGGAAGTTGCCCGTTGAGAGCTCTGGGCTATCAGAGATGGGAATGATAGACGGCGGGATAACTTATGAGTACTCAGGCAAGCTTCTGGGCCTCATGGAATTCTCTTCAATGATAAAACAATACCTCTTAGGATCGGTATTCCTCAACGTCTTCGCATTCCCTTGGTTCATGCAGACCGGCGTCCTAGGTAGCGTGGAAGACGTTGGCATAATGCTTTGCAAATGGCTAGTGCTTATAGCTGTCACCGTAGTCATAAACACTTCCCTGGCAAAGCTCAGGCTTTACAAGGTTCAGGACTTCCTAGCAGTAGCATTCGTCCTATCCGTAATTTCATTAGTCATTACGATAACTGGTGACCTCTGATGCTAGAAGAACAGATCCTCTCCCTTGCGGGACTTCTGGTGGTCATAGTTTCTTTCTTCCTCGTAGGGCAAGCATACTATAAACCGATAGTGAGAGCACAAGGAGTTCAGTCGTTCATAATAGGGATGATCGCCGTAGCACTTTACGTCTTCTCTGGGAAGATAGATTACCTCATCCTAGGTATAGCCGTGATCTCCCTGAGGAGCTTTGCGATCTCATTCGCGTTAGAGAGGGCAATAAAAGGGAGGTTCGGCTTTAGGGAAAGCGTGAAGGGAGTCGCGTCCCTTCTTATAATCGACTTGATAGCTGTAGCTTTTTTCTTCGTAGTAATCTTCTATTTCGAGAGTACAGTCTTCCAAGAGGTCAACGATGACGTGATCTTCGGTACTTTGCTCCTCCTTCAAGGGCTGATGCTGAGCGTACTGAGGAAAGGTACCATACCCCAGATAATAGGTTACGTTGAGGAGGAGAATGGAATAGTTCTGTTTGGGACGTTTTTGGTCTCCCTGCCTCTCCTCATAGAGGCGAGCGCGCTCCTCGACGTTCTAGGGCTGATAGTGCTGACCTACATCATAATCAGGGAGAAACCTGAGCACGACAACAAGCTAGACGAGCTGGTGGGATGACATGATGAGTACAGTCCTGATGTACTTATTGTTCGCTGTCCCTCTCCTTGGAGGGGCGTCATCTTTGAAGTGGAAGTTCTCCTCCGTGGCTTTCTCCTTGGTTAACGTGATATTAGCTGTCCTGATCTTCTTCAATCCTCCTCCTGTAGGGGCTTTCTTCGTGGACGACGTATCCAAGGTCTTCGTAGTCATGAACGCTTCGATAACCTTCATCGTAATGCTTTATTCTACTGAATACATAAAGGACGGGATAGTGAAAGAAGGTTGGTACTACCTTCTCTTCATGATTTACTCTGACGCAATCTACGGGGTAGTGACTATCAATAACTTAGGCTTAGTCTGGGCCTCTCTGGAGGCTTCTACTGCCCTCACTGTGATACTCGTAGCATACGAGAAGGACAACGTGACGATGGAGGCAACGTGGAGGTACCTCGTGATAGTATCCATGGGTGTATCTATAGCTTTCGTGTCGATAATCCTCTTCTACTACGACCTCCATACGCTCACCCTGACCTCAATGATAGGCAGGGGAGAGGTCTCACCTATCACTGTAGCTGCCTCTCTCCTTGGGCTTCTGGGCTTCGGAACTAAGGCAGGTATCTTTCCCGGCTACACTTGGCTACCTGACGCACACACCGAGGCCCCTGCAACGGTTAGCTCTTCATTCTCCGCTGTCCTCGTGCCATCAGCTGCCGTAGTAGTGTATAGGATATGGGAGATAGCTCCTTTCATGACTGAATACTTCTTGGTGCTGAGCGGTTTCTCGGTCTTAACTGCGTCACTCATGATGGCTAGACAGAAGTACTTCAAGAGGCTCTTCGCCTACTCAACGCTCGAGAACGTAAACATAGGGCTAATTGGTCTAATAGTTGGTCAACCCTTGGGTGCATTGATACTCTTCTTCACTCACGCCTTCGGAAAGACTGCGGCGTTCCTCTCTTCGGGAGTTTACATGGAGAGGCTCAACACAAAGAAGATAGAAGACGTTGAAAAGGTGGGACTATCCTATCCTACCAGCACGTCCCTCTTTCTGGCCTCACTCGCTGTTACTGGGACTCCTCCATTCGGCACTTTCGTGGGTGAGCTTTTGATATTCACCACGCTTTTTCACGTCTCAGTACCCCTGCTCATCGTCTTATTGACCTCAGCTGGCATAGCGTTCGTGTCAGTTAACTACCACGTCACAAGGATGGTCAAGCCCAGGGAGGAGAAAGCATACTCAGGTATTCTAGGGTACATATCCCTGGCTTCAGCTATACTGTCCTTGTTGGTGGGTTTGATAGCAATAGGTGTAGTCCAATGAGGTTCATAGGTAAGCTTGGAAATGTCTGCATATACGACGATTCGCAGAACGAGGAGTGCCCCGACTTCGAGTTCCACGCGGGGAGCTCTGGGGGATACGGCGAATTCACCTTCGTGTATGGACCTTCAGCGGGAGGCTTGTTGGAGAGCGTGCAATTTAAGATAAGGACTTCGGGAGAACAAATACTAGAGATACACGCTGACCCTTACTTCAAGGTAAGACATATATCGCTTTCAGGGGGAATAGATGACGTAGCCCTGAAGGTCGAGAGGATAAACGCTATGTTCTCGGCTTCCCACTCCATAGCGTTCCTCTTAAGCGTGGAGAGGTCTCTAGACGAGGAGCCCGACTACGAGACCCAGATGGGAAGGATAGTTGAGTTGGAGCTCGAGAGAGTTAGAAACCACCTTTACGTGCTCCACAAGCTCGTTGATACCGGTGCCTTGGGCGTGGCGTCGTACCAGCTCCAAGCTATGCAGGAGGCTACTAACAGAGTTATAGGAGAAGCGTGTGGGCACAGATACTTCTTCGGTGTTAACTCGTTGAACCACGTGGAGTGCAACTTCGAGAAGGTCGACCTGAGGTATCTGAAGAGGTTCAACTCCTTCCTTAACGACCTGCTGGAGAACAGGATCCTCATAGATAGGTTTCAGAACAATGGAAAGATAGACCAAGACTGGCTTATAGGGCCTACGGCTAGGGCATCGGGAAGGAAATACGACGCCAGATACGACTCAGGCTCCCTGCCCTACAAAGACCTGGGCTTCTCTCCCGTAATAGAGAGGAGCCCCGACGTGTTCGGCAGGTTTCTAGTCAGGGGAGAGGAGATCATGCAGTCCGTAGATATAATCCAGGAAGCCATGAAGAAGTGGAAGAGGAAGGAAAGGAAGGAAGTGAAAGTGAAGGGAACAGGGGAGGGCATGTCCAGATTGGAATCGCCTTCGGGTGACATGGTTTACAGAGTGATGATAGACGGCTCCAAGGTGAAAGCGTCCTTCCTGCCACCTTCCAAGGCAAATCTGCTCTTTTTCTTGAAGTCCGTTATAGGTACAATATTCACGGACTTTCCATTCAACTGGGAGAGCTTTGGCATCTGGATATCTGAAATAGGGGTTGATACGGGATGAACTGGTTCATAAGGGGATTGAAAAAGGGAATCCAAACCGAAAGGGAGCCGAGGGGCACACCCCAGTGGGGCTCTGCGTTAAAGGTAAACAAGGAATTTAAGGACTGCCCGACTGGGGCTACACAAGGAGGTTGGGACGCTGGGAAGTGCGTATTCTGCAGGAGGTGCTTCCCTGACCTCTCGCCCACGGGGGACCACAGGATGGGAAAAGTGAGTAGAACTGAGGCTAAGTTCTCGAGGTCGTTTTACCTTTACCCAATAGATGTCGGCACGTGTGGAGGTTGTAACGCTGAGCTCAAACTCATAGCTTCCCCACAATACGACATGACCAGATTTGGGATATTCTTCACTAACACTCCTAGACATGCAGATGGAGTAGTGGTGATGGGGGTGATAACAGAAGGGATGAGGGAAGTGCTGAGGGAAACCCTAGAAGCCGTACCGTCGCCTAAGGTAGTTGTACTCATGGGTGCTTGTGCCATAAGCGGTGGGATAATCGGAGAAAAGGTGGATGTAGACGCTGACGCGGTAGTCCCAGGCTGTCCTCCTTCACCTAACACGATACTTGACGTCTTAATCAAGGTCAAAGGTGGAAAAGGATGGTGACGTTTACCCTGCAAGACGAAATTTCCATGGCAGAAGTGTCCCTCTTCTTAGCGTCCTTCTTGGTATCCATGGTGAACAAGAGGCTAGGCTATCTCTCCATCTCAATATCTTCTGCAGTGGTGATGGGGATCACGATCGCTCAAGGATACTCCCCACTAAACGTGCTCAAGGCCCTTGCATCCTTCTCGTGGCTCCTCCTCTCCTTGACATCTAGGGATTCAAATTCGCCAATGGTATCCCTTTCAATTGCTGGAATGATGACATTCATGAGCTCCACGAACTTCTTCATCATGATATCTGGGTGGGAAATAATGGCGATCTCCCTGTTTTACGCCATCAGGGGCACTAGGGGTTCCGTTGTCTTCCTAGCCTTTGGGGAGCTGAGCACAGTCCTCCTCATAGCGGGCGCGTCAATAGCTGGAGAGATGAGCCGTATAGGAGTGATCTCTGGGACCCTCCTTGTCCTGGGCTTCTTGGTGAAGACCGGTGTGACCCCGTTTTACGGCGTTGACTGGTTCCCCATCCAAGAGGGTAGGCTACCTCACTCCACCTCTGCGCTGATCAGCGCCACAATGACATTGATGGGAATCTACGGGTCGCTTGAGGTATTCCAAGTCATAAGGTTCGATTTGCTGGCATACGCTCTCATAGTCTTAGGTGGGTTCACCGCCTTCCTGAGTTCTCTTTACGGGTACGTGTCCGACGACGGTAGAGCTTCCCTGGCCTTCAGCTCAATAGAGAACAGCGGAGCCATGATCACTGCCCTTGGAGTGTACGCACTAGGAGGGGTAACCCAGGGAGTCGCACTGGCTTCACTGCTCATGATAGCGATCTCAAACTCGGTCGGGAAGACCGGGGCTTTCCTCAATTCAGTCTCATCCATAACCATGTCAAAGCCATTCGTGAAGACGGCTAAGAGCTACGTCGGAATGGTGATGATAGCTACTTCCCTCTCAGGTCTGTTGCCAACTGCGGGTGGAATAGGTTCCTGGGGGATTCTGGAAAGCTTGTTCATACAGTCCTACATTTCAGGCGGTCTAGGGGTCATAGCATTGGTCGGGGGAGTGTTCATAGCCCTAGCTGAGGGCTTCGCAACGGCATTGATCCTGAAGTATGCCTCGTTCAGGCACTTCTTCAGGAGAGGTAGCGAACATGACGGGGACTGGGTCCCAAGGCTTACCTCTGGGCTTTCCGTGCTTATCTTAGGGATAGTCATATCATTCTTGGCTTTCCCTAAAAAGGGAGGGCTCCTTGGGTTGATCCCAGGAACGTTAATACTGACTTACTCCACCAAACCTTTCGGGGGTATATCACCCCTTTACGTCGCACTGGTAGCAGGAATCTCTACGTTGGTGATTTTAGCTATCCTGGGCAGACCAAAGGGGAGGAAAGTGAAGGTCTGGAACAACGGGGTCAAGAAGGATGAGGACTATACTCCTTTCGCAATGGCTAACAACGAGAGGGTGATGTTGAAAGTTATCCTTGGAAGCAAGAGGTTTAGCAATGACGTATTCCTGTCTTTCTTCGCCCTCTTGTCAAGGAAGTACAAGGCGTTCAGCGATGCCTTGGCTAGGCTCATCTTTAACGGAAACCTCAGCGTATACATTACATACTTATTGGTAGCGTTCATACTCATCTTAATCCTTGCGTCTTTGTACTGATGAGAGTAAAAACTACCCTCATGAGTTAGGGAAAATGAAAAATTCACACATACTATCAAGTTTTAAGTAAGCGTTAAAGTTAGGAGATGATATAATGACTTAACTGCTCTTACACTTCATAAGATGGAAACGCATGATAGACTATTTTCATCTTGCAGAATTAATTGAAATCTAATAGCTGATCATTCGACTCACGCATATTGCATGTACATGTGAGCATTTATAAGTCCTGGAAGCTATAACGTTTCCATGGATTGGAAAATAACTCAAAGAGAGCCTAAGAAGGCTAAGGATGTCTCATGCACAATAGACGAGCTTGCTTCGCTTAAAGAAATCAAGGACAAACTTGGGACAAAGTCTAAACAGTTCGTTATTGACGTACTCATAAAACATCTGAAAGAGGACAAACTAACCCTTGACGACTTAGCCGTGAAGTACTCCGAGCTCGGCAAGGACGAGCTAGACAAGCTTGTAAACCTTTTAAGAGAGAAGTCGCAAGCCCAGTGAACTACCCCGTCCTTACGAGGTCCCACTTAGCGATGATTTCTGTTTCTCTGAGCGNNTACCCATGAGTTCCAAGAACGAAACCGTTCTGTAATGTCACGTGCAGAGAGGTTACGAAACTTAGGTTCAATAGAACAAGTTCCCAAGTTCTAGTAATAATCCAGCCCTTTTAGCCTTGATCTAGAAATCAATCGCGGTTTAGTATTATAAAAAGTCTTCTAGGACTATCCATTGCCTTACAAGGGGGAATTTCGTTCCCTTAAACCACCTTAGATTAAAAAGATAATGTAGGACATCTGTTTATCTCTATCAAAGGCCCACAAAATAATAGTATCTCTATAACAATCTCTATCAGAAGGCTATCCTGCATCTACCATTTTCTCGGAAAAAATGACGTTATACACTTCTTTGATAATTTTTCAACTGCCCTACACGCAGTAGAATTAGACAGCACAGTGTATTTTATCACGCCTAAAAGGTTCCTAGCTCTACATCTCATGGCTTATAACACTTTGTTGTTCCTTTCATTAAGCCAATTAGTTATTATCACGTCATCAAGATTATTTTTTATCGCCTTGGTTCTCCTAATTAGCCCTTGGAGGATCAGTCACGTTCGTTCTCTCGCTGGCTTTCATCTCCTTTTTTTGACCTTCTCTCCATAAACTCCCTTGTGATCAAAAACGCTAAAGTCCCTAGTGTAACGTCAAAACCAATCAATAGAAAAGCATTCATCGTTAATTCTTGACGTTCATAAATATTTATTTCTTCTCTTCTAACAGTTTGCAGTATATTTATCCTAATAGGGGCTAATGGGTCGAAAGACTCTAGTAAAGAGAGGGATGGCTCATGATAAACGCCAAATACTCCTTTTTTCATATGCCTTAATAGCAGTCGCAGAGAGAATAGATCTCTCATACAAGTAATAAGGTTCGAAACAATTATTCTTATCATTATAACTAATATTCTTGAGAGCAACTCATTAATTTTCCTCGTATTATTTTAGCTTCAGCAGGAGTTCTGAATGAGAGAGAAGTTTTATTGCCTTTATTACAAACGCTAATATCATTTAATTTAATCAAACAAGACTTTAAGGCATCTTAATATCAGTTTCTCTAATGTAGAGTAGCCATTAATAAATTATCTAATATGTATCTAAACGTACATTTTTTCTAACTTAAATGTTTTCCCTTATAGCTATGATATCTGCGAACTCATTCCTTTTTGTATTTATATCAAAGAAGTGAATATTTGATCCCTAACTGTTGTCTTATCCTTATATTTACTATTTTTATATAAATATATTAGACCCTACAGAAAAAACTAGATATATATATTTAAAAATAAAGTCTAAAGTTGGATATTTTTAAAAAAAATTATTGATAATATACTACCAGAATAGGACTATCATAACTCATCGACTGTGGGTCAGGCAGCACTGCATAAGACAGGTTGATTTGCACTGTATAAGACCCTGGACTCAAGTACATTGTCACGTTATGAGGGTTAAGGTATGAAGTATACTGTCCGTCTATTATGGTGTACCTCATATCAGCTGTACTGTTTAGTATCTTAATGGTAATATTGAACCATCCAAACACGTTATCAATTACAGAGCTATTCAAAACATTTATCGAGTATACACCAGCTTGTCCTATCGTCATAGAAGTAGTCGTGTTATAGGTACCGATTTCATTAGAGTAAATTGTGCCGAGGTTCATGTTGGAAGCATACACTTCAGACGGATTATTTACTACGTTGAACTGAAGATTGGCCAGATATCCAGTTAACACCTCAGCTCCCAGTGCAGTCGCGGTTACTAGAAGTCCTACTAAAAGTGGTACTAAAATTCTTGTTTTCATTGATTTTACTTCAAACAAGAATCTATATAAAATTTCCTATAACAAAACATGTGAAATCTTCGTTCAACCAAGCAATTGATATCTACTCTAGGTAAAAAATGCTTATCACTAGAATATTATAATATTTAATAGAAAGTTAAATTTCTTAAATATCTCTAAATATAAAAAAATTCCATATCATTCCGTTCCATATTGATCAAAAATATGCTTAGTTGATCTGTTAAATATTTTTACATTAAATTACTAT
>DAHF01000087.1:293-11866 GCA_002495845.1 Sulfolobus sp. UBA167 | reverse complement strand
TTGCTAAAATTCAACAAGTCCACAAAGAATCAAAAATAAAAATATTTTTATAGGAAACTCTTTTATAGAAAGATATAGTTAAAATAAGAAATCACTTAGATTGCAGTGTTTTTAAAAAAATCGTAGATGCCAAACTTATTGTGTCTGGGAAAAGGCTTATTCTTTCTCCTTCGGTTGAGGAAAACTTTATGAAAGATATTCCATCTTTAGCCATTAAGATGAAGCATTATTAATTTAAATACAGAATATTTGAATTGGATGAGAAGAAATGTCTATCTTAAAATCGCATAGAGCACAGTTCACTGAGATTATGAGAAGCTAGCATAGTAAGGGACAACTTTTACTATAATAACTACGTTCTCTGTTAGCTTCTTAGCTCTCTAACGTAATGGCCATTTTATTTCTCAAATTATATAATTGTAATTATTTCGTAGTATATGAACAGTTATAAAGAGGTTAAACATTATAAAATAAAAACCCTTGTATGTAATTATTAATAATGGAAGATATCAAGAGAAGGCTTATTGAGACGCTTCAAAATAACCGCGGAAGTATAGCTAGGTCGAGCGTGAAGTGGGCTCCTGATACAGTTCTAGAAGAACTTAAAAAAGAACGCAAGATAGACGTCATAAAAAGAGGAAACGGTTTTACCATAAAGTTGCTCGCCGATCAAGGTACAACGTTAGATGATTCCACAAAGAAGGAAAAGGATCAGGAATCACAAAAAGGGGAGAAAACTCAGATCGAAGATATTTTAAAACTATTGAACGAGATAAACAAAAAATTAGATACTCTTCTTCAAAGAAATGGATCTCCAAATTTAGATTTTGATAAAGTATTCGATGAAGTAAAAAATCCCATGGGTGTAGCGACCCTCAAGGACATAAGGGAAAAGATGGGATTAAGTAAAGAACAGTTTTACTCTAAATACGCTTCTCACATTCAATCTAGTTATAAATTGTTCAGGGGTGGAGAGGAGGGAATAGTAGAGAACGGAGTAATTTTCGGGATAATTAGAAGGTGATCTAATTGTCCTGCAATTTCCCTACGGACACAGTTACACTTTGGTCAACTAACAAGAGGGAAATATGCGGAGCAAAATACAAAAAGTATTATCGTGACATAAAGGACAAACTCTCAGAGAATGGAAAGGTCTTCATCTTTGGAGATCCGGGGATGGGAAAAACTACAATCATCCTAAACTTAAAGGACGAGTTGTCAAAGAGTCCAGAGAATATTCCGATTTTCGTGGACATGTCGTCAGATAAGCCTTTTGTTGAGGAATTTTGGTCTTTCATTAAAACAGCTGGGGTTATAAATAAACTATCCAACAGAATTTTTGAAAAAAGAAAAGATTTTGGATATGGCACTTTTTCCTGGCTGAAAAAGGATTTTTCGGCTTGGATAGCCTCCCAGTGTAAGAAAGGAGTAGATAATCCGTTCATAAGATTATATTCAATAAATCTTCCTGAATGTAACACATATCAAGAACTAGATGGGCTTATAGCCTTTTTAGAGGACTTGAAGAAAATAAACCTGAAACCTACCCTTCTGATAGACGAGGCTAGAGCCGAACATTTCTATCCATATATACACAAAATAATAAATTCAGGGTCAACTTGGCTGGTCGTCGCGTCTCCATTAAGCGTTTTGTCTTCAATTAAGGACGATGCCACAATTAGGAGAATAAGGGAGAGCTCAGTTATTTTGGAAAATTTAACCTTAGACGACGCTAAGGAAATACTCTCTCAAATGTGCGATGAGATAGGGCAGTTCATTGCCGAAGACGTTTACGAGAGTAAGATGACAATAGCTCAGCTCATTGTAGAAGCGAAGGGAAAATATCAGGAAATGATGCATGAGTGTAATAACGATTTAGACTGCGTCAAGGCTGAGGTTAAAAAGATAGGTGAAATAAAGGACATTCAAGATAAGTCCAGAGAACTGGAGGGAATCGTCAGGAGTTGCATAGAACAGTCCAAGGAAATTTTAGGAATTGATAAAATTTTTAACACATCAAAAAGAATAAAAGTTTCAGATAAAAAATATAGAAATATAGATATTGTATTAATATCTCATGAGAAAGTATTTCTAGGTGACGTGAAACTCACTAACGGAGAGAATCTGAAAGATAATTCTATAGAGAATATAAAGGAAGTAACGGTCACGAAGGAACACGAGCTCGAAGGGAAGAAATATCCTTTAGGTGGAACGTTCATTATCTCTAACGGAGACTCAGAGGATTTTCCTGGAGAAGTAATTAATATACCTACAAAAATAATAAAAAAGGCATTAAGAGAGAAGAAATGCACCGATGAGCTGAGGAGAATACTAGAGGAAAAACTCAAAGCCGTATTAGGAGAGTGAAACTTAATTGCATCATGAGGAAAAGTCGCGAGCCGTTATATGCTAATGAATAAATGTCACTCTGAATGTCCGATGAACGTAGATGAGACTGAAATTGAATTCCTCGATTTATCCCACACCAAAGGGCGACCTCATGGTTATATGTTTTCCAGAGGGTTGCATCTCTCGATGAATGATACCAGAAACTTTCTGTTGGATCACGCTAAGATACCTCTTGATCTTAAGGTATATGAAGCATCACGTAGTTGTTGATCTCAGTCCCATTCAATTAATCGAGTAAAAAAGTACCTTCTGTCTCCAGAGGGTGTTCAGAAAAAACTACTATTAGTCAATGTTATCCATCACGTTATCCCCATATCAAGGGTAACAAGTCCTTACGAAATTCCTTTTATAGTCATTCGAGTTAAATACTCTTCCATGAAAGTAAAGGGAATCCTAATCGTCTTAGCTTTAATCGTAGCTCTCCTCGTGCTCTATGCTTATCAGATCCACCCTAAGACACCAGTTGAAGCGGTACCTCAAAGTGAAGTCAGAGTCGTGAAAGTAGTTAACATGACCGGGCTGAACCAAGCGGAGGGAAACCCTAACCAAGCGTATTATGTCTACTTGGAGACTAACGGGACGATTTATCCCTCTCAAGTCACTCTAGTTACAGCCCAAGGGGGTTACTTTCCACCTACATCTCTAACCGGGCGTCCGTCTGGGGTCTCCCCGATCGAAGGGGAAGGTTACATGAGCTTCGTAATACCTCAGGGAGAGACCCTAGATAGCTTGACAATAAAGGAGAACGGATATACCGTGGAGTTGCCTTTACCTAGCCCTTCCCAGTCAATCTCAGAGGTCGTCTTACACGTAGTCTTCAGCAACGAGACCGAGACTTTAACCTTGATCGGGCAAGGAAAGCTTGAAGAGACCTTGTGCTTGAGCTCGCAAGTTCCTCTTAACGTGTCAGGGTATTTGACGGGAAAAGTCAACGTGACTGTGCCTAACACCACGGTAGAAGGAAAGACAAAGGTACCAGTTTATCTAAACTTAGGGAACGAGAGCCAGTTTCGAAACATCACTCTAATCCTAAATGTGACGTACGGATTTCGCTTTTTCGCTTACCCTATAAAGGTGGACTCCAACATAAGCATATTCAACGTCACAGTTATCAACGAGAAAGACGAACCATTTTACCTTAACGTCTCTCAATTCCTATCTTACACTAACGCTAGGACATTCCCATTTGAAGGCCTGAACTCGACTTTAGTAGGACCTAAAGGTAATGTGTCGGGTCTCATATGCTTCCCAGGAAAGGTAAGCTATTTCTTTTACAAGACCAAAACTGTACTTCTCCCCGTCCCACTGGGTAAGTCAACGACATCATTCTCTGAATTTAAGGTTTACGTTAACAGTTCCTTGGTGGAGTCAGAGTCCAACGATACAGTAGTGGGGTTCTCAGGAGAGGAGGTCAACTTCACGGTCTACCTCTATAATCCTGGTTCTGTCCCGCTTTCCTTGGAAGATGTGATTTCCCCCTTCCCACTGAGCTACGTCCACGCCCTCCTCCTACCAAACAGCGGAGAAGACGTTACCTTCCAAGGCATCCTGCCAGACTTCAGCATTTACGGAAAAATGAACATAACTCTCGTGTTCCTGAAAGTATGAATCATAGAGGGAAAAATAAAGTATTTTCTGACGAAACCTTTCTTTCTCCCCTTATCTTTCCCTCACATTTCTCTATTCTGAAGACCTATGGAAAGCATTTGTCTTTCCTCATGAGATGACTAATTCATCTCCTTNNGAATTGTTCTGGACTCTTGTTAAGATTTTTTAAAAAAACAATCTAGATTTAGCCTCTAATGGAACACATGGGTAGAGAGGTGAAAATGTTCTACTTCCGGTCTTCTTCTCTAACCTCTTCCTGCTTCTTAGGGATCGCGGAGTTTGACGAAGGTGCCATGAAGCCCTCTATGGCACTTCCCACCGCTAGGACTGATTGAAGTAGATCCTTGTAGTATTTTTCTCCACTAGAATCTGAAAATACTGCCCTCTCCAGATATGATAACGATGCCATGACGTTCTCGTCCACGAAGTTCCTCATGTCCTCTCTCATCATGTTGAACTCCATTTCTACATATCCCTTGATGTCATCGACAGATAGTGAAGACTTGAGCAACTCTTCATCTCCTCTCATTGAGAGAAATAGCCCAACTCTTGCTATGTTCTCCAGTCTTTCAAGGTACCTTCCGGCCCAGAAGACTTTGTATCCAGTGGACTTACTCTGCATTGACCTTCACCTCTATCTTGCTCAGCCTACCTTTTCCAGAGCTGATAAAAGAGCCTTTGATAGGGGGTGTATCACTGTAGTCTCTTCCTACAGCAAATTTAACGTAGCTTATGTTGTAAAGGATTCCCCTGGTGGGGTCTATCGGAACCCACCCAGCTGGGGAGAGGAATTCCACCCAGGCATGGGTTACCTTAGGGTTCTTATCCACTAAACCCATGACGTATCTTGCAGGCACGCCTGAGGCTCTCAATATACCTATAGTGACGTGAGCAAAGTCCTGGCAAACTCCTTTGCCTATTTTGAAGCTCTCTGAAGCTTCCGTGTCAATGTATGTAGATCCTGGCTCGTAAACTATGCTCCCCCTGACTAAAGATACGACGCTCCTGACCAACTCATCGAGGGTGCGCGATGAACCCCTAATCTTCTTTCCAATTTCAGAGAAGAAATCTATATCTATCAAGTCACTTGAGAGGAGGTACTTCTCCTCGGCTCTGAGCTTGCATGGAAGGACACAGTCTACCATTGGCACCCTTTTGACCTCTACCTTACTTTCACTCCTTATCACCAACGATGTGTGCTGTTCAGTGACCTTTATCCTGTAATTAACATTACCGAAGGAGTCGACGAACCTGACCTTGTGGCCTTCAGGTTCCGTCTTCACTTCCTCCCAAATTAACCTCTGATTTCCTGAAGGGTATGGTACAATCTTCACTATGTTATCATTTAGCAAGACCACATCTTCGTACTCGTAAACGGCCTTGTATGTAACACTGAGCAGGGTTTTCTCCTCCTGCATCCCTTCCCTCATCTGATCCATACTGGCTTCACCAGTCCTCCGGAGCTATTGTTAGTCACCCTGCTACCTATCGGGGCTACTCTCGACAAGACCGAATCAGATGTCCCCCCGGTAAACGTGAAGAACCTGAGGTCTGCATAGGTCTCATAAAAACGATCGTCTATGACCGAAAGTACGGTATCGAAGTCTATCAACTCCTGCGCTATGAACTCGGTTGGGTTCTTCCTCAACTCCTTTAATACCACAGCCCTCTTGTTCACATCCAGTTCCGACATTATGAACGTACCAGTGCCTCCATACCCTTCTCTCCTCTTTAATACTAACTTCTCTATAGCGTTCTCGTTTACTTCATCTACTGGGAAGGAGAAAGGTTGTTTCAGCTTCGGCTTCAGGCCGTAATCCTCCATTATCTTAGGCATGAAACAGAATGTCATCTTATCGTCCGCTATACCCGTACCTGGAGAATTGACTATGTTCACGTAACCCCTCAAGTAAGCTTTCATGAGTCCTGGCGTGAGTACGTCAAGGTCCTCGATCCTCCTGTAAATGACGTCTACCTTGATATCGCCATCCAGCGTCTTCGCTAATACCTCTCCCCCTTCATATCGTAAATCTGAAGGTTCTACCAACAGTAAGTTCAGCCTATCCGAGTAGAACTTATGCTCAAAATACGCTGAATTATACGTGCTGTCAGTCAAAATAGCAATGACGGGGTCCCTGGTGTCTGACGCCCGAATCAGGGTATCCATCATGGTAGACAATGCGTGCTTAGACGTCATGCCAATTTTCAGTATAGATTCGACTATCTCCTGAGATCTCTTAGCATAGCTCATGCCTGAAGGAACCCTAACATTATCCTCCAGTATTAATGGTTCACCCTTCACCTTCACTATGTCCTCTCCCATAATGTAGACGTAAGTCCCGTGAGGAGGTTCGAAACCGAACATCTCTGGCCTGAAGTAAGGAGATTTGACTATCAGCTCCTCGTTAAGCCTGGATGGTCTATCATGGTAAATATCGTAAAGCAGGCGGTTTATGGCGTCCATTCTCTTGCTGAGCTCCACCCCTATCTCATTGAATTCGTCAGAGTTTAAGATCCTCGGGATCGGGTCTATCTTCACGGGTCTGAAGAAGTAGCCCGTATAGAAGGTGAAGCCAGACAGTGATGCTAGCCTGTTTACTAAACTTGCTATTTCTGTAAGATTAAATGCATTCAACTTTTCAATTATCTCTTTATATCTCTCGTCATTATATTCAAAGAACCCATCATTCTCTGACAACTTTATATCAAACATCGGTTCTTATCTCCCTTATCTAATAGTTAAGCCTTTCCTCAGTTTTCATAAAAACTTTTCATACTGCGTTATTCTATTTCATCAACATCGGGGTTTGGATAGAAAGTTTATACTTAATAAAGGTAGTTGAAAGAAAATATTTTATTGAAATATGCCGTTTTCACTAAATGCTTGTCTAGCTAACTACCCTAAGGCTTCCTGTTTCATAGCTTCACCTTGCCAGGGGAAATTCACGCTAAGGTAGTTCTTACCTTATCTAAACTTATTACACACTGCTATTTGAGCATAGCCTGCACATGAACCCTTGCTTTAAGACGTCTTTATAACGCTTACTTCGTTGATGAATAAAGACCTATGAAAAAAGAGCATTTGTCTTTNNTAATTCATCTCCTTACGGAATTATTCTGTACTATTGTTAAAACAATCTGGAAAGACGTCCATTATCTAAGTGAAGGATTTGCCAAAAAGCTCAACATAAAAAAATAAAGTTCATGACATTAAAAAACAATAAATTCTATATAAAATTATCAAAGCAATATGGAAAAAATTTTTATTAGACTTTTAACCAACTCTTTCCATGGAGATTCTAAAGGTAAAAGGGGGATTTCAAGAAACGTTAGACTCGCTGGAGAAAGCGATCCAAGAGAACAACCTCAAAATAGTGTCTAGGATAAACGCCCAAGAGAACTTAGCCAAGGCAAACCTGAAGGTTGAGGGAAACTACATCTTCGAAGTTTTCAGACCAGACTTGGCTTACAAGCTTTTTAAATTAAATATAAAGGCGGGGATAGTCCCTCCCCTCAGGATTTACGTCTTTCAGAAGGACAACGAGACCTTCGTGGAATATTGCAAGCCTAGCGACATCCTCAACAAGTGGGGTGCAGAAGAAATCGGAAGAGAACTTGACGAAATGTTCGAAAACATATTCAAGAGGATTGACGTAATAGAGAGGAATAGCTTCTCTTTCCCTTAAGAAGGCAGAGGTAGAGAAAAATCAAACCTAAATTTAATTTAGTCTTCTTTTCATCCTTCTTCTTGATTGTCAATTCACTTTTTCTAGATATTAGCAGTTTCATTACAACTCAGAGCCCAGGTAAACTACCAGTCCTCATTGACGAGTCTCTATTGCGAGATAATGGTCGCTAGAAAGCTAAGAGGTAATCTGAAACCTTTTTTCGCGACATAGAACTTTATAGAGAAAAAGCTCACGCCAAGCTCTTTTCATGTACCTTGAGAAACCGTTTTAACTCTTTGATCTATTTGTGCCTATGTATGAGAAAATAGTGGAATATCTTCTTTCTTCCTCATATCAAATAGCGTTCACCGGGGCTGGAATCAGCACCAGTTCAGGGATCCCTGACTTCAGGGGACCTAACGGGCTATGGAAGGTTTACTCTCCCGAGGTAGCTTCTGTGGAATTCCTGAGGGAGAACCCTAAGTCTTTTTGGGAGTTCTATTCCACCAGGATGAGGGGTCTTTTCGAGGCTTCACCTAACCCTGCACATAAGGCATTGGCAGAGATGGAGAGAATGGGGCTATTGAAGTGCGTGATAACACAGAACATAGACGGACTACATCAAAAGGGAGGTTCCCGCAACGTGATAGAGATACACGGCACCATGACGAGATCTCACTGTTCCGACTGTTTTGAGCCCTTTAAATCAGAAGAAGTGCTGAAAATGATAGACAGCGGACAGAATCCACCGCTCTGCAAATGCGGGGGCGTGATCAGACCTGACGTAGTGCTCTTCGGCGAGCCAGTAAAGGAAATAGAGAGGGCTCTGGAGATAGCTTCCATGGCAGATATGGTTCTGGCAATAGGAACGTCGCTCACAGTATATCCTGCTAACTTGGTACCTAGGGTGATAAAGGAGAACGGAGGGAGGTTGGTCGTCATCAACATGGAGGAGACCCCATTAGACGACATAGCGGATGAGGTAATTAGGGACAAAGCAGAGAAAGTTCTGCCCATGATAGTTGAAGAATTGAAGTCGAAAATTAACGTCAATGGAAAGAGTTAGCCGTGAAAAGCTTTGTTAACACGGAGACTTGATTCAAACAAGACTGATCTGTATGAGACAAGTCTGTACAAGGTGCGGGAAGGAAAGGGATGGGTTAGAGCTAAGGTGTAAGAGATGCGGAGGGCCGTTTAAGCTAGAGGTTGACTTCCCTTTCTCGAGAAACATCAGGGAGAACTTCCCTTACGCCAAGGAATGGGTAACTCTAGGGGAATGGAACACACCTATGCTGAAGGGAGACTTATACTACAAGCTTGATTTCCTGAACCCTACGGGGTCTTACAAGGACAGGGGTTCCGTGACCATGATATCTTACCTTAAGGGAGTGGGCATCAGGGAGATCTCCGAGGACTCTTCAGGTAATGCAGGNNNGCAGGGATAAGGGCGACGATATTCGTTCCTGAGAACGCAAGGGGGAATAAACTGAAGCAAATAGAGGCCTACGGCGCCTCCGTGGTGAAGGTCGATGGAAAGAGGGAAGACGTGGAGCTTGCAGCAGAGATGTCTGGGATGTACCACGCGTCCCATGTTTTAGAACCTCACTTCAGAGACGGGATAAGATCACTTGCATACGAAATAGTGAGGGACTTTGACTGGAAGCCACCTAAGGAAATATACTTACCCGTCTCCGCAGGGACTCTGCTCTTAGGAGTCCACGAGGGTTTCAAGCACATGTTAAGGGAAGGGATAATCCGCGATATGCCAAGAATAGTCGCTGTACAGTCTGAACAAGTCAGCCCACTCTGCTCAAGGGTGAACCACGAAGACTATATCCCGCCAGAAAAGGTAACCTCCATAGCTGACGCTTTGGTCTCCACCAGTCCGACTCTTCTACCGGAAATGATTGAGGCTATCAAAGAAGGCGAGTGCGTCACAGTCTCAGACGACGAGATAATCGACGCATGGAAGGAGTTGGCCAGAAAAGGCTTACTCGTGGAGTACAGCTCCGCTACGACGCTTGCAGGGTACAAAAAGAGGAAGGACAAAGAGATGGCAGTGCTAGTCCTCACTGGGTCGGGTTTGAAGACAATTTAACAGGGGTTTGGGGATGTCCCTTTCGTAATGGAACCTAAAGAGTTTTGAAAAAGTGATGCCGATAATTACACCAAGGCTGAAGGAGCTAGGTCAGTACTAGGCTGGGGAACTTACGCCAGGAGAGCGAACCCTCCGTAACGACACGCGTCACAGAACGCTATGGAAACTCGTGGTGTCTAGGTTGCTCAGAGAAGGGAAATCGCGAGGTGGAGAAACCGCTCGGGGTCATCCACTTTCGATTTCCAAGCGCGAATTCAGGGAAAAGTGTAACAGATACAACGTTAACTATTCTTTGACCTTTTATGCTCATACATTGAGAACTCCTTTTGAACCGTAAATACCACTAAACCGATGATGAGGGTTATCGCGCCTATCACTAGGGCACTGTAGCCTAGGGAGACCATGAAGACTAAGGAAAGGATCACGGAAGCTATCTGTATGAATGGAAACATCGGAGACCTGAACTTACCCTTCACTTCACGCTTCCTAGTTATCGCGACTTGGATGCCCGAAAGTGCGTAAGAGAAGACTATCCCGAAGTTCGATGCTAAAGCTATGCTTTCCACGTTACCCAAAGCCAGGGAAGATATCATAACAGAAACTATCACGACCAACACCTTCTTTCCCTTCAGAAGACGAGGTAGCATAGAGTCCGAGACCATCTGCTCCATGGTTCTCTCAGCAGCTATAATGATAGACAAGGTCACGGTTACCGACGCTATGAGAGCAGTAGCGTCTATGAAGTAGAGCAGAGGCAAAGGAGCCTTGATGCTCTCCAGGACAAGGGAAAGAGGATCTGACGCTGTGCCGAACTTAGTCCAGTACAGCGAGTCTACCATGGAGAAAGTGACTAGCATGTATAGCGAAGCGCTTATCATGAGCGAGGCGATTATAGCCTTTGGAACGGTTCTCTCCCCGTTTTCGACATTGGGAGTTAAAGTTGCTATGGTGTTGAACCCGGAATAAGCGAAGAAGGCTATGTTGGACGCGACGAGGAGACCGAGGACGCCATGAGGCAAGAAAGGAGCGAAGTTCCCCTCCCTGAAGCCCGAAATGGCGGTGGAAGATATGAAGAATACAACTAGACCGATTACGTTGACTACCACGAGGATGCTCTCGATGATCGCTGCTAATCTCAAGCCTAGGTAGTCCACGAAAGCTAGAAAGAGTATTAGGACCAGAGCTATGGGAAAGTACAAGTATCCCGGAAGGCCTAGCGAAGTCAGATAGCCCGCGAAGCCAAGTGCTGTAGCGGCTCCGCTAATGGAGTAAGCGATAAGCCTGAACCAGCCCACCAGAAACCCCATGGTCTCCCCCATGGTGAGTTTGGTGAAGCTGTACACTCCCCCTTCTACTGAGGGAAAGTCAGAGGAAAGCTCTGCGTTGTTTAAGCCCACAAGTGAGGCGTAAACTGCTGTTATAACGAAGGCTAAGATGGCTGAAGGGCCTGCGGAGCTTATGCTCGCCCCTGCCATTATGAATATGCCAGCCCCTATTATGTTACCTAGACCTATGGACAGTGCCTGAAAGAAGCTGAGTTTCTTAGATCCCTCCACAGATCTTTCCACGGTTAATTGATTTTTATCTTCATCTGTCCCGATCTCAGGAAGTTATCGTTCCTACAGAGGAAAAAGAACGCCTCTCGCGAAGAGTCGATACGACAATTGAGGGATTTAAGATGAGAATTTTCAAAGTGAAGAATAATCAGCGTCCTCCAAGATCAGGCATAATGAGGATGGAAGATGTCTCTAAAGAGACAGTAAAAAAATATAGAGGAATGAGCTAAAAGT
>DAHF01000087.1:0-231 GCA_002495845.1 Sulfolobus sp. UBA167 | reverse complement strand
AGCAAATCACTTGGTCTCTAGTCTGCCCTTGATCTCGCTCTCAGCTACGTATTTACTCGTGTTCAGGGTTGCCAATAGCCCCACTAATCCTACCATTTTTACCAAGTCTCCCACAATAGCTACTGGGCCGAGCCCGAAGAGGTAGAGTGGCAGCCCTGCAGTGAAAACTACAGCACCCCAGAAGAACAGAGACGAGTATGCAGGCTTTATCTTCCTAGCAGTCAGGAATAT
>DAHF01000063.1 GCA_002495845.1 Sulfolobus sp. UBA167 | reverse complement strand
CCCCACGAGTTCATCAGCGTAAGCGTGAAAGCGAAACCCTAATGTGGGAATTGGAATACACCACATTGCCTTTCACTAAAACATTTTTAGGGTTACCCCAGGAAGGGATCTTCTCCCTCTCAACCTCCATTAAGATAAAAAGAGGCGCAGTCATAACTATACTTGATGAAGATTCTCGCTTCGTCAGACATTCATTCACCAAAGTGGACTGGAAAGTTCTTAGCATCGCTAAAGCGTAAGATGGCTGGCAAGGAGTA
Source organism: Sulfolobus sp. UBA167 (assembly GCA_002495845.1). GTDB lineage: Archaea > Thermoproteota > Thermoprotei_A > Sulfolobales > Sulfolobaceae > Sulfuracidifex. Next base: position 4,682 of record DAHF01000063.1, on the reverse strand, counting down.
TGACCTATTTATTCTGGCGGGAGACCTCGCTGAAAGGGGAGGGTATAAGCACTTGTACCCGATTCATGAAGAGTTGAAGAATAGTACATGTGTTGCAGTTTTCGGGAACGAAGACTTTTCAAGTTTCAGAGATAAGTATAAGAAAGAGTACCCCTCATTCTTCTGGCTTGACGATTCCTCCAAGGTGTTTCAAGTAGGTCCTAAGAGGGTTCTAGTTGTAGGGAGCGAGGGGGTTCTACAACGTCCGACTAGGTTTCAGAGGCTCTTGGGAGTGGATGAGAAGTACTTTAAAAAGAGGCTAGAAAGGATTGACGAGCTTCTTTGTGAGGAAGCCGACTTTAAGATTTTGGTCACGCACTACGCTTCATGCCTTGAAACCGTCATAGGTGAGAGGGAGTCAATCTACCCTTATCTAGGGTATCCCTTGGTAGAGAAGGTAAGATGTGCGCCGAACATAGCTATACATGGACACGCCCACTTCGCCAGGAGGACTTTCTACTTTAACGGTAAAACCAAAGTGTATAACGTGGCGCTCCCCGCCAACCAAGACGTGGTGGAGATAGACGTCTCCTTGGATGATGAAGGCAAAGCGGAGAGATAATAGAGAACACAAAGGAAGCTATAGCTCCTGTCAAGAAAACACAAATGAATATATATACATACACACATAAAAAAAATAAAAAATAAAGAGAACAAGAACTTCCTAACTCTCTCAAGTGAAGGAGAAAATGAAAAAGAAGTGAAGAAAGCTTAGGTTTACAATTTCTGATCTGACGGAAGGTCGTTATAGTCCTTGAATAGCAGGTACCACGCCTTGGCTTTAGGCATCTTCATCCTCATTGTTGCCTCATCGAAGACGTTTGGAGGTGGCACTATCACGTCCTTACCTGGCTCCCAGTTTGCTGGTAAGACTACCTTTGCCTTGTAGTTCACTATCATTGCTTTAGTTATCCTAAGTAGCTCGGATATATTTCTTCCAGCCTCTAGAGGATAGTATGCCATGAACCTTATCACTCCGTCAGGGCTCACCAGGAAGACTCCCCTTATCGTCTGTCCTGATGCCTCGTCTACTATGTCGAGGAGCCTTGCGAACTTCTTGTCCGGGTCAGCTATGACAGGGAACGGGACCTTTACTCCGTACTTCTCTTCTATGTCCTTGAGCCACTCTATGTGAGAGTATACGCTGTCAACGCTTAATCCTACTAGCTGTACTCCAAGGTTAGCGAAGTCATTGTAGGCTTTGGCGAACTCAACGAACTCGGTCGTGCATACAGGGGTGAAGTCTGCGGGGTGGGCAAAGAGGAACAACCACTTTCCTTTCCCAAATATGTCCTTGTAGAAGTCGATCACGCCTTGAGTTGTGAGAACTTGTGTTTCAGGGAACTTTTGGTAAAGTTTCATTTTGTATTCACTACAACTTAATATCCACTGTATCCTTTAAGGTTATCTTGAGAATAATGGAGAAAAACCGTTTTTATTCTTCAATGAGACATTGCTCTATTCTCTTTGAATTCTTGGAATCCAGCGTTCCTGATCGCGTTCTCCACCTTTCCCGTGACCCAGTTCATCATGAACCTCCTCATTCCTATTTTCCTGAAGAAGCGGTAGACTGCGGGCACTCTAAGTGAGGCTCCTGCTGCAAGGGGATGTCCTCCACCGCCGAACTCTAGAGCGAACCTCCTAATCTCATATTTGGAGCTCCTGAAGGAAATTGACTTCCCGTTAGCTGACACGAAGACCACGGCACCAGTCCTTGTCATGATGTACTGTGAAGCATAGCTTATATCAGGGGGTCCGCGCCACCTTATGGCTATTGCTATCTTCTTACCGTCTATCTCTACAACCTTGAAGTACTTATTGAGTTTATTGTAACCTTTTAGCTCCTCGTCTACCTTCCTCTCTAATATCTGCTGGAACTCCTCGTTCCAGAGGACTCCATTGTAAAACGTCTCTATCAGGTGTATCTTCCACGAGAAGTCCGGCGAGTCCTCTACAACTCTCCTTAGCTTCTCCCCCATAGGGTCATTGTGGAGCCATATGTCAACAGAACAGTCAGCAGAAGCAAGCTTGGACGAGAAATCGTCGTCGGGGTTCATGTTCTTATGGATAACCCCGGCACCGCACGTTGACACGTCATGGTATAGCTTAACTCCGGCTTTACTCACCTTGTCCTTCCACTCGTCCTTCCACACGTGGTGGTCGAACCACTGGACTTCAACGCCTTGAGAGGTTATCCACTTCAGCCTTTCCACCACGGCGTCTATTGTAGAACCGTTAGCCCCTAGGTCGGCCATGACTATCTTTTTCACTCCCCTTAGCTCTAACTTGTTGAGGAAGTTGTGCAAACGAGTAGGTTCTGTGAAAAAAGTGTTCTTAGGTAGTTTGCCCACTGCTCTAGCGTAGACAGCCGCAGACGCAGTGCCGTCAAAGTCGTTGTGGACTATAGCGTAGTAATCTTCCATTCCTTGTTAATCTTGTAGGTTAACTCCTTTAAATGTAGTTATTATACCCTTGTAAAGGAAATCCACTTGCCTTAGGGTGGAGAAGTAGTCGAATTCGTCAAGAGCCGAGATACCCTCCTTAGGGAGTATCACGTTGTACCATCTGAGTGCTGCGCTTCCCGCGGTGTGGAGTACACATACGTTAGCGACAGTTCCCGTCACTACGAGGTTCTTGATGTTCTTGACCCTTAAGATGTAGTCTAGTGACGTACCAAAGAACGCGTCGTACCTATATTTCTTGATCAGGAAATCGTTCTCCGGGGATAGGTCTGAGTAGATCTCAGCACCCCAAGTCCCGGCTAAGGCATGCTCTCCCCAGATCTTGAACTCAGGGTCGTCCTTCATGTGCCAATCTTGAGTGTAGATTACCATGGATCCGGAATTCCTGAACTTCTTGATCAGATCCCTTATCGGTCCCACAGTTTTCTCCGCGTCAGGGACATAGAGCTTTCCGTCCTTGTGTACGAAGTCGTTTTGCATGTCAACTATCAGGAGGGCAGTGGACGATGAGGGAAGGTTCACCTCCTTGGTCTCGTGGATCTGCGGAACTTTGATTTCCATCTAGTTATATTCGTTCTCTTGGGTTAAAAAGAGACTACGTGTATGAAAGCTCTTTCATCAAAGAAGCGCTATGCGACAACGTATATAATCGCGTCTTTGATACATTCTAGAGTCCATTCATGGCACACGTTGAACCTTAGGGCTTCTGAGGTAGATTTCCTCAGTATATGGTTGTTATTAATGCCTAAGCCTAAGTTGTCATTTTCCTTCCTCGCTCTCTTTCTTTTTGTATTCCTTGGTGAGCTTGTCTGTCTTCCGAAGAATTTGTGGGTATCCCATCCTTGAAAGCTCAACGCAGTTCTCCAAGTTTACCCTGTTGCCTATACTGTAGAAGTACTTTCCTGCTTTAACCCCTTCTTTCCTTCCGTTTACTACAACGTAGTTGACGTCTCCCTCCTGTACTATATCTCCCGTGAGTCTTGACTTAGCTATCCCCACAGTTGGGATGTCCAAGAGGACTCCGAGGACCACTGCGATTCCGCTCCTTCTGGGATGCGCCGTCCCGTGCCCGTCCACGAGGAGGAGATCGCACTTCATCTCCTCCAGAGCCTTCATCATTATCGGGGCTTCCCTCATGAAGAGGTATCCTGAGATGTAAGGGAAGTCTACCTCTCCAGAGTAAACCTTGTGTTCCCTCACTTCATCCAGGCTTCCCCGTGAAGCAACAGCGAAACCAGTCTTCCCGTTGTAGGCTACGTCAACTGCACAGACTTCCTTTACCTCTTGCAAGTCTAGTTTCTCCTCCCTGATCGAGGAGGCGAACATGCCTTGTAGGCGACTCAAGAAGAGGAGAGTATGTTTCTCAACCATCCTGCCTTCTCCTCTACTTCCTTCACGAAGAGCTCCTGTCTATAACTTTGCACTGCACCTTCCCTCTTCTCCCTGACGCTTTCTATCGCCTTGTCGAAAGGTAAGCCTTCGAGCACAAGAATGGAGCTTAGTACAGTACCTGTCCTCCCTATTCCCCCAACACAGTGGACCAGCGTAGGTGAGTTGTTCCTCTTGATCCACCTCGCAATTTGGATGAACTGCTCAATGGAGGGAGGCATGTTGTCTTCAACCGGAACATGTATGAAGTCCAGATTATATTTCTTTAGAATAGAAAAATAATACTCCTTGTCTCCCCACGACTCATCTATTTCCCAGTCCTCAGGCAAGACAACAACCTTCTTAATTCCCTCCATGACCCACTGCTGGATTTCGGCCTCCATGTAAGGAATGCATGACCCTGCTAATTCGTTCTTTTTAACCCAATACATTCATCATGCACCCTTCAGATGATCCGCTGTTCTTCATAGTTCAGCTTATTATCTTACGATGAGAGAGTTAAATATTATGCAGGATGAAGTCAAGAGACTATCTACGGGAGTCCCGGGTTTCGATAGGTTAATAGAAGGAGGTATCCCTCAGGGCTTCGTTGTGGCGCTTACGGGAGAGCCTGGAACTGGGAAGACTATATTTTCCCTCCATTTCATAGCTGAAGGTTTACGCAAGGGAGATCCATGCGTTTACGTCACTACAGAGGAGGACAGGGAATCAATAATGAGAAAAGCCTCTCAGTTCGGATGGGACTTCTCGTCATACTTGGGGAAAAAGCTGATAATAATCGACGGATTGATG
>DAHF01000024.1 GCA_002495845.1 Sulfolobus sp. UBA167 | reverse complement strand
CATCAACTGGGCTTCCACCCCCCAAGTTCGTCAGCGTAAGCACGAAAGAGAAACCTTAAGCTAGGCATCAGTCGAATATTACTCGTTATTACATCTAAATATAAGGGCTATCTATCCCTCAAGAAGGGTCTTCCGCCCCCTTAAACTCCCGTTAAGATAAAACTACTTTCAACTAGACATAGCCTTCCTCATTATTGAAGTGATGTTCTCGAGCTGGGTAGGATGTGGCTGACTGAATCTACCCATCTCATATGTAGTCATTCTCTGACCTATAGCGAGGGACAGCTCACCTATGATGAGGTCGGCATCCTTTCCTATTACTTGGGCCCCGAGGATCCTCTGGCTTCCCCTCTCAACGACGACGTCTATCCAACCTTCAGCGTCTCCCTCTATCTGTGCCCTAGCGTCCTTGCTCAGATCAAACCTCCTAACCTCTACCTCATATCCCGCCCTTACTGCATCCTCCTTCCACATCCCTGACCATGCTACTTGTGGGTCACTGTAAACTGCGAACGGGACCGCATGATAGTCCATTTCCACCACCTCTCTGCCTCCCTCAATTATGTTCTGTGACGCCACCCATCCCTCAAGCACGGCTACGTGGAACAGCATGAATTTCCCGTTGACGTCTCCGGGGGCAAACACGTTTTCTATCTTTGACTTCATCCCGTGCGTTACCTCCACTTCTCCCCTTTTGCCTAACGGTAAGTTGATCCCTTTGACGTTTGGCCTCCTCCCAGTGGCTACCAATACCTCTTCGTACTTCCTCTCTCCCTTTTCAGTGATCACTGACTTCATCCCGTCAGCTTTCTTTACCTGCTTAGCTCTTTCCTTAACTATCTCCACTCCGTTCTCCTTTAGCCTCTTTTCAAGAATGCCTTGGACTTCAGCTGATACGTTAAGTAGGTGGGAGGCATATAGGGTCACCTTGGAGCCCAACTTCGAGAAAATCGATGATATCTCCAGACCTATGTATCCACCGCCTATTACAGCGAGGCTCTCTGGCAAGGTCCTAATTTTCGTCTTAGGCATCAGAAGCTCATGCGTGGTAATCCCGTCTTGGAACCCTTGAGGGACGAAAGGCTCCGCCCCAGTAGCCACGACAACGTACTTGGTGCTGAAGATCCTGTCTTTCACTTTGACGTGGTTAGCATCAAGGAGAGTACCTATCTCACCCATAAACGTGACGTTTTCATGGTCTTTGACTTCCTGAGCGTGCTGTACGAACCTCTGCTCTTGAACGCTGTCCTTCCAATCAACTAGTTTCTCAAATGAGACTTTAGTTTGAACAAATGGCACCTTCTCTCCTCTACTTGCAAGAGACGCTCCAAGCCAATAGGTCTTTGATGGTATACATCCTTCATATAAGCAATTTCCCCCTAAAACGGACTTAGGATCTAACATTAGCACCTTCATTCCTGCTCTAGAAGTCTCAAATGCCGCGGTATAACCTGCACCTCCTGCCCCTAGGACTATCACATCATAATCTGTCATAGTATAACCATGTTATGATATAATAAAAATATTACTTTCAATTTAATCCTTTAGTCTAAGCAGGATATAGTTAGATAATACGTCTTTTTTCTCTATCTAAGGAATCATCAATCAGATCGAATGTGATACGTACACGTCGTGTATATATGCGCATGTATATATTATGGATAATTGATATATACATATATTGCTTATTAGTGGATTGTCATTTCCTATAGTTTAATACTAATGATATTTATTGTAACAGATATTACAGAAAATCGAAATTTTAAACTTTATTTCATTTTACATAAATATTATTTTAGATTTGAAACATTTATTTACATTAGGCATCATTTTACGGTGAATGTGATCCTGCTAAAGTGGATTGATATGACATCAGACCTTAACATTTAGCTTTGTTTCCATAAAACATAACATGAATTTATCTATACATTTTGCTATACAACTAGTTCATGCGTCCGTTTTTAGATATAGAACAAATACTTATTGTCGGATGAATTACCGACTCAAAGTCCTTCAATGTAATCTTATTGTTATGTTCCTATTGCCTGAATAGGCTATCCATGGCATATTCGCATACTTAGTTACAAAAACTTCATGTGCTTGTACAATGATATCAATAATTTAATCGTATATCAGATAATTTTAAAAGCAATAAACAGTCCAAATTAACTTTATCTCACTTTCAGAGAAGAAAGTTGATAACATGCAAAGCTAAAACTATCTTCACTTTTAGATGGAAAAAGTCTTGAGACCATTAACATTCCAACTCTAAAGACGGCAACTTCTTTTTTAGGACGTCCTTATTAGCGCAAAGAAGTCCTTTACTGCATTTCAAATCCCCTGTTATTTTGTAAATTAGTCCACATGACAATGCTTGTATTACTCCATTCTTGGAGTTCCTCGCCATTTCAAGTGCCTCTTTGGCTTTCTCCAGAGCGTTCTTCTCTCCTAGCTTAAATAGAACCAATGCGATCTCGAAAACTATTTCCGACTGAGAGTGTTTACACTGCGCATCTGCAGTCATGAGTGAGCTTAATGACTCTCGTAGCTTTCCTTGTTTTTCTAAAAGAACACCTTTGAAAAGTGATGCCCTCCAGTCGTATACTCCTTCAAGGACGTCTATTGCCTTCTCAGGATTACCTTGCAAGTCGTATGCCTTTGAGAGACACAAGTGAACTTCAACTCTGTTAGATCCGCTTTTCAACCATTTCTCAGCAACGTAAAGAAGTGATACACCATCAGTCAACTTATCGCAAAGCTCTGCCCCCATCTCATCTGGCAGAACATCGAGCTTTTCCACGTATTTCATAGATTCTAAGTAGTCTCCTTTCTCTATTTCAAGCATAGCCAAGTTTAACAATGCCTCCTGGTTTCTTCCGTTCAGCGAGAGAGATTCCTGAAATAGTTTCTTAGCCTCTTCCTTCTTGCCCAACCAGGAATTTATTATTCCCTCTCCCACTTTTCTCATTGAAGGGTCTCTGAACTTCTGAACTTCATTCCATGCAAGATTGATTTCGTTAGCCTTCAAGAAGCAATTGACTCTGGCTTCCGTTCCTAGATCGTTATCAATCTCCTCTAATATCTTCATGCAGAGATTGTACCTCTTGTTGTCAGCGAAATAAAGCGCAATTGATACAGCTTCGTCATCTCCAACAGCATAACGTAACATCTCAGGAGAATATTGCATGATCAGACTGAGCGCATCCTCGTCTTTCCTTGATTTATACAACTGAATCAATAGATCTATACCATCTTTAGTTTTCCCCTGATGAATCAGATCTAAGGATCTGTTTATCATAGATTTTGACTCGTCCTCTTTTACGTCGTCTTGTATCATACCTACCCTTTTGAGATAAAAATAGCATGATAACGTTTAAAACTACCGTAATGCCGGCTAGATTTTTTCCCTGTGAGCTTTATCTTAATGGGGGTTTAAGGGGGCGGAAGACCCCTTCAGTCAGGGAGGGGATGGATAGTCCCCTAAAAATGTTTAAAAATAAAGAGAACAACATGGTGTGTTTCAATGCCTACCGTAGGGTTTCTCTTTCTCGCTTACGCTGATGAACTCTTAGG
>DAHF01000061.1:1342-3009 GCA_002495845.1 Sulfolobus sp. UBA167 | reverse complement strand
CATCAACTGGGCTTCCACCCCCCACAAGTTCGTCAGCGTAAGCACGAAAGGGAAACCCTATGGTAGGCATCAGTAGAATATTGGTCATTCTTACATTTAAATATAAGGGGACTATCCCTCATGGAAGGGATCTTCCGTTCCCTTAAACCCCCCGTTAAGACAAACTTTAATATGATGTACCATTTAGTAAAATATGGGTCTGTTTAAAAAAGAAAAGAAAATCATAACAAATATTCCTCTACAGCAACTAGTAGGATCTTTTTCTTCATATCTGACGGGCCAAGGTTGGAAAGTCCAACAAAGCGTTGCATCTGGAAAGGCAATAGTGCAAGCACAGAAGGCCGGAATACTTAGAGACATATTCACCGCAGACAGGGCGTTAACATTTACAATGGAACAAGTTGGTCCTCAGGAGATATCCGTGAAGGTAGGAGTAGGCAAGTGGATTCAGAACCTAGGAGTCACTGCGATTGAAGCTATTCTCCTGTCAGAGCTCTTCCTAGTCATAGACGTACCAGAGATGCTGTGGAACTCCCACGTTGAGGGAGACCTCCTGAAGAAGCTTGAGGAGATGGCTAAAGGAGAGCCTGTATTATAAACCTTTTCTTGTAAATTATTCTTCATAGACTTATTTTCTTAAGTTTGATTTTTTATGAGCGTAGTCCCTCCTTATTAAAATAGGGAATTGCGACGTTCCTCTCTCTTTCTTTTTAAGCTGGAGTGACTGCCAACTGGAGATCAGTTTCGTTAGGATCATGTTCTTAAGTCCCTCTCATTATCGGTTTTTCTAAATAATTTTAAAATAGATGAGGTTTCTCATGAATATTTTTTCGAAAAATTCCGGAAAACTTTTAAAACTATGAAGAGATAACACTCCCAAATGTGTAGAATGTTAGCTTATTTCGGATCTTCCTCTAGAAGGTTAAATGAGCTCATATCTTGCTTGAAATTAGCATCAGAGAGAGACCCGCTTAACGGTAAGTCCCATGACAGCGGTTGGGGATACGTCCTAATAAAGAAGGACTCAATCAGCTACTATAGGTCGGGGAAGCCTATATTCAAGGAGACCATTCCGGTGTTCTTAGATGACGACAACATGATAGCTGTATTCCATGCGAGGAAAGCTACAACTGGTCTGGTAGGGCCACAGTTCTCGCACCCTTACATGGAGGCAAACGATAGTGGTACACACTTCTTTGCCCATAACGGAACCGTAAATAAGAGAAAGTTAGCTCAAAAGATGGGTATTAACGACGACGGATTCGTTGATTCCGAGATAGCTTTCAAATACCTCACATCTACGGGAGACATAGATACATTGAAGGAGTACACAGATACTGCCCTCAACTTGTTCTACGTTAAGGTAGATAGGCATACGCAAGAGGCAGAACTAAGATATCTGAACTACGTCACACCTCAACACGATAGACCTTATTATCACCTCTACATTGACACAAGTGACGGAATAGCGGTGTACTCGTCATCTCTAGCATATCTATGTAAGGGTCTCTCGAGGGAAAGAGTTCAAATCGGTTTCAACTTAGTGGGGAAAATAAAGGTAATGGGATCAGAAAGAGAACTAGTTGTATAGATAACTAGTCCATGATGACTTTGCATGAATCACTAAAACTGACTTAGCCAGCTCATATAATTAGGATTTATCTCAT
>DAHF01000061.1:0-1309 GCA_002495845.1 Sulfolobus sp. UBA167 | reverse complement strand
CCCTCTTTCTATCAAATCTCCAAGGAGGTTAGTCTTATTTTTACAATTCCTTACTATATCTGCTGTGGACTTACTTATCACCAACCACAGGGACGTTTACCACCCTCAAGCTGGAGGAGCCGAGGAAGTCATAAAGGAAGTGGGGAGAAGGCTGGTTTATCTTGGAAACAGCGTGACTTGGTTTTCCGAGAACGTTAAAGGAAGGCCGTCGATGGAGAGCTATGAGGGAATGACCTTGAAGAGGAAAGGGGGGAAGGCATCAGTTCATCTCTATTCAATCTTTGAAGCAAGGAGGCATGAAGTAGTTATAGACAGCGTAGCCCACGCTGTTCCCTTCTTTTCTTATGCAGTCAATGACAAGACCGTGGCTTTGATTCACCATGTGCACCAGGAAGTAGTTCAGCTAGAGCTAGGGACATTCTCTAGAGGTCTGGTCAAATTCATGGAAAAGCAAGTCAAGAGGTACCCCCATCTGATAGCTGTATCTCGTACAACTAAGAACGATCTTAAGACAAAGCTTGGCATCGACGAATCCAAGATAGAGGTGATATACAACGGCGTGGACCACGAGAAGTTCAAGCCAGGGGAGAAGAGCAGGGAACCAATGGTTCTATGGATAGGGAGGATGAAGTCATATAAGAACCCTTTCGACGTCTTCGAGATAAAGAAGAGAATGAAGACTAAGGCGGAGTTGGTCGTGGTAGGTTCAGGCGAGCTATCCGAGAAGTTCTCAATGGAGGCTGAAAGACATGGCGTAAAGTACTTGGGGAGGGTAAGCGAGGGCGAAAAAGTGAGTCTGTATCAGAGGTCTTGGGCTATCCTTTCTACGTCGTTCATAGAGGGCTGGGGTATGACGATAGTCGAAGGAAACGCATGCGGGACTCCCGCTGTAGTTTACAGAGCTGGGTCATTGCCTGAGGTAGTAAGGGACGGTGAGAACGGGTTTGTGGTTGATTATAAAGACTATGAATCAGCAGCCAAAGCCTTGGATTATCTCATGGAGGAGTCTAACATGAGGCAGATGTCTAAAAGGAGCTATGAGAGCTCCTTGAAGTACGACTGGGATATCACAGCCCGTTCCTACAACGATTTCTTGACGAAGGTCCGTGACTCTTAAAAGTCCTATAAATAAATTGACCATCTAATACATTTTTAAATTACTTATTATTATCATCGTTATCATCATCATTTCTTTTAAAAAAGAAAAAAGAGTTTAACCCTAGAACCTCGTAAAGGACTGCTTTAAGTTCGAGACAAAATAATTGTTGTAGGCATCGTCTACAAAAATGCCATAGTCAATGGGCAAGTC
>DAHF01000119.1:3598-4911 GCA_002495845.1 Sulfolobus sp. UBA167 | reverse complement strand
CAGGCTCTCTTCTCGTTTTCGGATGGTTCTACTTCTCGTACTTCCAAGTCCCGCTAAACTCATTTTGGTAAACTCAGACCTAAACTCCATGAAGGCGCTTGCTTTTCACAAGAGCGGTATAGATAACCTGAGGTACACAGATTACGATGATCCAAGCTTAGGCAAACATGACGTCTTGGTGAAGGTAAGAATCGCAGGGGTAGATCCAGTAGACCTCATGACCGTGAACAGCCTGAAGGTGAGCCCACTTCCTCACATACCGGGGACGGAGTTCGCTGGCGAAGTGGAAAAGGTAGGTGAAGACGTGAAGGGCTTTGACGTAGGCGATAAGGTCACAGTTTACGGTAAGATCTATGATGGGACGTGCGACATGTGTGTTGCAGGATATGAGACCGTGTGTAGGAACGGAGGAAGGATAGGGATAGACACGAACGGTGGGTATGCAGATTACGTCGCGGTGAACGAGAAATACGTCTATAAACTCCCTGAAGGTTACGGATGGGAGGTCGCCTCTAGCCTTTCCATATCAGCGTTAACAGCTTATCACGCCCTGAAGGAGGCAAACCTTAAGCCTGGGCAGACGCTTGTAGTATTCGGAGCCTCAGGGAACACGGGGATGTTCCTCGTACAGCTGGGCAAGAAGTTTGGGGCTAAGGTGGTAGCTGTGACCTCTAAGTCATGGCTCGGGGATATGGGTGCAGACCTCTCCTTGGGTTACGATGAGGTGGAGGAAGGCGTAAAGGAGTTCACTCACGGGAGGATGGGGGACGTCGTAGTGGACTCCCTTGGGAAGGGACTCTGGGAGAAAGGTATGGCGGTAGTGGGCGTCAAGGGCAAACTTGTAACCTTCGGCACCCTCCTTGGGAGCGAGGTGACGGTAAACTTATATCAACTTTACTCGAAACACGTGAGCATCCTTGGAGTCAACAGGGGGAATAGGTCTGACTTCGTTGAGCTCCTCGACCTCTGTGTGGACTGCAAAGTCAAGGTATGGAAGACTTTTCCTCTGAATGACGGTAAGGAGGCGTTGCTCTCTCTGAAGTCTAAGGAGAGAGATGGGAGGATAATGATCAAGCCTTGATGAATGAGGAGCGACAGAATATAGACTTTAATAAGAAAATCTTTTCCTTTTTTTAAAGAAAAAAGAGTTTTTAGCTAAATTATTTTCTCTCTAATATTTATAATAGATCTAATTTTCCTTAACATTGAAGTTTGTTTCTGGATTTATAGTTACAGAGGCTTTAGCTTTCTTCATCGTAAGCATAGTTTATGGAACATAAATCCTTGATATTCGAAGATACGTCCGTGGGAAT
>DAHF01000119.1:0-3561 GCA_002495845.1 Sulfolobus sp. UBA167 | reverse complement strand
AATTGAGTTAGATTAGCGTTGAAATGCAAACTGATACTAATGTTTTTTGGGCATCAAGAAGTCGGATAGCTTTTCAGCAACTCATGGTATTGATATTAATTTGATTGAATTTACAGATATTAATTTTATTAAAATGAAATATTATTCTGGAAATTAGCACTAGAATTATAGCTATCATTACAACTATTTTCTTGTCCATTGACGCTATGTTGTGTAAACTATATATAATATTCTATTCTTTATACTTATTAGATTGAAAAATATCTAAGTTAAAGAGGAACTTATAAAAACAGAAATGTCTAAAAGAAATCTTATAAAATAAAAATTTGTCAAAACATGTTTCCTCTTATTGTGATCACCACATACGTTATTTATATTTGAAAAATCATCGTGTCATTATGTATAGATATTATTTTCGTTTTCTTTTTAATCACTTTTTGTAAAAGACGGAACATCTTTGAGCAACGAAACTATTTCATCAATTTGTTGGTTCTTTACCATGTCCTCTACCTTACTTAACCTCCGAATTACTTCTCCGTACATATCCGCATCAACTTCTCCTACTTCTTTTCCCAGTCTGAAATTATCTCCTCCAACAAATATTTTAAATCTGGGTTTTCCATCCCTCATGGATGCGCCCAGACCTATTTCTCCTATCTGATGTCTTCCGCATGAATGGGAACATCCGCTTATCTTCACGTTTACCACGGAACCCTCCTCTTTTAACACCTTTGATACTCCTTCGGCTACGGTATTAGTAGAGACTATAGCAGGAGGACAGAAGTCATTGCCTATGCATGACTCTACGTCTCCTTTTAGATCTCCGTAGTCTTCAGGGCTGATCATTTGATAGTTTAAAGTAGTGTTAACTTGTACCTTCACAGGAACATCGAGTACTTGTTTATTGAAGAGCACTACGAAACCAAAGTTCTCTGCACTAATCTTAGCTATTTCTCTGACCTCGGCAGTAGTTAACCATCCGCCTCTAGTTGGAAATCTCAAAATTCTCTCAGCATTTATTCTCTCTGTTTCCTCACGGAAGACTTCTGTCGTAATGTTATTCATCATCGTCTCTAGAATTTCCTTGGTCTTCTGAACACCGTATTTGTTTAGGACCCATTTAAATCCCCTCTTTTCTTTCTCTATCTTGAGAAGGTCAGCTATCGCTATTGATATCCTCTCGAGATCACTCTCCTCCACGTCCTCAAATAATTTGACTGACTGAAAAGCGTGATCTCCTACCCCTCCTCCAACGTAAACGTCAAACTTCCCATATTTAGTTGCTACTATTCCAACGTCCATTATGCCAGGAGTAGCACATCCTTTCTCACATGCTGATACGGTTATCTTAATTCGCTTAGGCAACAGCGGATATTCGTATTGAGGATTGTGACGAAACCTTCTCGAAATCCTTTTAGATAAGGAAACTGCATCTATTTTTGCGAGCGGACACAAATAGGATGGGCACGGCATTACGTTCCTTACGGATGCTCCACACGAATCCCTGGGATCTAGTTCAGCCTTATCTAAAAGGTCAATGACGTGGCTTAAATCTGACTCATGGATTCCGTAAAGTTCTACATCACCTCTTGTGGTGAAGTGTATTTTCCCGTTTCCATACTTATCAGATATGGAACATAAAGAGTTCAGTTGCTCGCTTGTCCATTTACTTGGATCCCTTCCTTCCTTCTGTCTTATTCTGACTGAGACCAGATCATTGTCTCCTCTACTTGTATATATACCTTTAAACCTTTGAGGATAATATACCTTATATTTATCAGCAAACCTCATAATAGATTTAAATTTAAAAATATCATTTAAGTTTTATCGTAATTATAATGTACACTTTTTAATCATAATGACAAACATTGGGTCCTCTTCAATGACTTTATAAAAAGAACATAATACAGAAAAAATTAAGATTAATTAAAGATATATTAAGTTAAACATTATATCTCTACATCAAATATTAGCGTAAGATATAACGCTAATACGATGTGATTAAGAACTTACTCTTCACATCACCTTTTTCTTGGACTTCTCTCTTCTTTTTCTTGTATTTTAGGAAGCTTTAGTTTCGTTGCTGAATTAGATCCTAATAGAGTTAAAATGGCTATCACTGAAAGCGGAACGAAAATGAGAGGGACTAAAGTTATTTCGATAGATCCAACTATCCCTATTCCTGCAGAGATTGAAAATCCTCCGAATCCTCCTATTCCTCCTATTATTCCAGAGGCCATACCGACATCTTTCTTGGAGAAACTATCAGATACAAGCTTGAAGACCGCACCGTTGGCGAAGCTAAGTGCAGATCCTAGCGAAACGAAAGAGATTATCGATAAGGGTAATGACTTTTCTATAAGTCCTATGCTGGCTACGATTGAGCTTAACAGAATCAGAGCTATTCCTGCTATAGAAGCCCTTTTTCCTCCTAACTTGTCTCCAATTAAACCGCCCAAGGGTCTGAATATAGCTGCTGATAATACCGAGAAGAAAAGAATTATTCCACCCTCTAAGAGAGAAGCTTTGAACACGGAAACGAAGACTGTAGGTATCCATAGTCCTGTAGCCAAGAATCCGCCGAAAGTTAGATAGTAAACATAGGAAAGTAGTCCTGTTTGTTTACCATATAAAAAGAATGTAATCAGAATAGTGAGCAAAGTCAATCCGAATTCCAATGAAGCTTCCATGTAGAGAGATTTACTAGCTATTACCGTAATTATTAAGAATAGTATGGCAATTGTTGTATAAACTATGAATCCTATCTTTTCCTTAAAACTACGAACTGCCTTGCCCTTAATTTCATTCTCCTTTATGCATGAGGGAGATAAGATCGTCATTATTAAGGGTAAGACCAAGATTGCGGATAAGGCTATGAAAACGCCGGAGAATCCGAACCTCTCAAATAGAATAGGCACCAAAATCCCAGAAAATGCACTTCCTGCATTTCCTATTCCACCGTAAATTCCAAGTAAAGATCCTATATTGTTAGAATAAATTCTATCCACATATGCTATTCCTATAGGGAATATTCCTCCCGCAATGCCGAGCAAAGATGCAGCTATTAAGAACTGAATGAAGGAGCTGGAAAAGGAAGTCGCAAAAAGAGCCGATATAGATAAAAAAAGGAATGTAATCATGGTCGCTCTAGCTCCTATTCTATCAGATAAGTATCCTGCTACATATCTAGTTGGAAGAGCTAGCACCTTAGGTGCACCTATGATGATGCCCAATAGGATTAAGGAGAGCCCGAAGTCTTTCTTAAAGACAGGACCTAAAGGACCGTAGGCGGTCCAAGCCATAAAAGTAGCAAAAAATGATAAGGTGCTTGAAAAAATAGGTAAAATCCTTTTACCATTTAATCCAGCCAATTTTTCACAGAAGTCACACTGATCAATATAACTTTTAAATATTTCAGGTTATTTATATGAAAAGTTTATTTCTGTGATTATAAATCTCCAAGAGCTTGAGTTCTCTACTTGCCTTATAGATTCAAGGAGAAATTTCGTACACATGAAAACCCTCTTAATATTTGGAGCATACAGATATGGAGAAAAATCC
>DAHF01000033.1 GCA_002495845.1 Sulfolobus sp. UBA167 | reverse complement strand
CTATAACGCTTCTCTAAATATTCTGGGGTCGAGACTCCTAGAGCCTGTGGACAGGAGACCTCTGCTGTATACTTCTCAGAGGGCGTGTACAGTAAGTTTCCTGGAAGAAGCAGGAAAATATCGCGAGGTGAAGATACTCCTTCCGCGAGGGCGGGGTAATTCGCTAATACAATGATACATTATTTAACCGTAAAAAGGAAAATAGCGATATGTGGTATGTTGTAGGACAGGATTTGGAAGGTATTCAAAGGGTAAGATTGAAAGGAATAGACTTAGCTCTGTGGAAGGGAAATACGTGGAACGCCTTCGAGGATAGGTGTGCCCATAGAGGAGCGAGGCTCTCACAAGGTCGTGTCAGAGGAAATCGACTTATATGTCCTTACCATGGATGGGAGTACTCAGATGACGGGAGCGTTGCGCTCGTTCCGGCTCATTCCATGAGAGGACCTGCTAAGGCAAGGAAATATGACGTAGTATCAAGGTATGGTTTGCTCTGGGTTGAGCTGGATGACTTACCCGGAGAAATTCCCACGTTCCAAGAATATGAGGATACTTCATTCATGAAGGTTCACTGTGGACCTTATCTTTTCAACGCTTCTCCCTTCAAGGTTGTAGAGAATTTCTTAGACGTAAGTCATTTCCCTTTCGTCCATGAAGGTTTGCTGGGAAGCAAGGATGACCCTTCAATACCACACTATAAAGTAGAA
Source organism: Sulfolobus sp. UBA167 (assembly GCA_002495845.1). Classification (GTDB taxonomy): domain Archaea; phylum Thermoproteota; class Thermoprotei_A; order Sulfolobales; family Sulfolobaceae; genus Sulfuracidifex. The sequence continues at coordinate 16,129 of DAHF01000033.1, read as the reverse complement.
AGCCAGGGAGACATCATAGTAGCTAGAGACATAAAGGTCTTCCAACCTAACCCGGACGGCAGTGGGAATGGAGGCTGGGAAAGCTACACGTATAAAATTCTCTCGCCCTATTCCGCATATTTCGTCAAGGAAGGAGATGAGAAGAGAAAGTTTTCAATCTTCATGACTGTCACTCCTATGGAGGAGAGAAAAACAATGATGTGGATGATAATCGCAGCTAATTATCCAGGAGATCCAGACGAAATGAGGAAGTTTCAAGATACCCTTGCGGAGCAAGATAGGGCGATAGTAGAAAACCTTGTGGAAGGACCAGAAACTTACGTGAGCTCCGACGCAACTGTAGTAGCGTATAGGAAATTACTAAAAAAGATAGGTCTTATAGACTTATAGTTAACAGAACCTGATTTTTCTATGAACTTTAAGACACATATTTAATAGTATTCTACGATGATAATTGACTGATGAAAAACATTGCTAACCCCTTGACGCTGAAGTTGCCAAAGAAAATTCAACTTTATGATGGGAAAATGGTCTCCTTGAATGACAATGAGATGAAGAACGAAAGGAACTTTTGCCTTAAGGTTCCTCCTACATGCGTTGACTCTATAGTTTCTTCCTTAATTAAATTCGGCTTCAAGAGACCTTCATTAACGTTCAAGATGGGAGAAAAGTACTCCCTGTCTAAAGTGATCCTATTCCCCTGGGAGCTCCATATCAGGGTATATGATAACGGATGCATCTACTCTCACATAGAGATATATAGAAAATACATCCAGCACTTGCTCGGCTACACTTTTCCCTACATTGAAGGGACGTACTCTTTAATCTCGAACGTGAGGAAAGTTGAGCTAACCTATAAGGATGCTAAGTTAAAGAAAATCCTTGAATACAAAACTTTCAGGCTCAAAAGCCCTAGCTTCCTCCTTCCTTGGAAGCCCTTGTTCATGTTCTCGGCTGTCTTAGCAGGGGTCAATTTAGGTAAACACATACATCGGAGATTTCTTAATAAAAATCCCTAACTTATTTTTAATTGGGTTACAAACTAAAATAAACGTAAGCTAAAGGAATCCATTGCCTCACTCTTCTCCTCGACTTGCTCAGATAACTATATAACAAATCTAGTACTATATGTTCTATATAGATGATTGCACCTTAATAATAGATTTAACTTACACTAAATAACTATTAAATGAAAAGCTTAAATCTGATCTTGATAAATTTAAAGGGTGGAAATATGAGCAGAGTTGCAAGTAATAAGAAAGTAATAGAGATTCCAGGAGTATACAGGAGCTGGTTTGAGGTTATGACATGGATAGAGAAAGCTGAGGACTTTGGTCCCGTTGGGGTAATAGAAGGCGTAGGTGAAATAGAATCGTTATTAAATGAATTGTCCTTCGAGAAAGTAGAGTACGATAAGGATACCGACATTTATGAAAAAGAAATTGAAAGACAACTGTACAGGGTTTATATTATAAAATCCTCGTCTTTCATTGCGGCAGAGCTTTTCTCTAAGGGAATAATAAACAGACTTAGAGAATTTTTAAAGAGAAGGTCGAACAAATGAGAGAATTCTTTTAAAAAGAACAATATGAAACAAAATGAGTTTTATATCTCAACATTAATATTGTCAGAATATGTTACTTTATCCTTCAACAGACTACTGAACCCATATTTATAAGCTACTTAGCTTGACGGTTCAAAGATCAACATGGCTTATTTAATGTACCCAGATATACATGGTGAAAAGATAGCGTTCGTAAGCGAAGACGATTTATGGTTGATGAAGCTTGGAGATAAGCCTTTCAGGCTTACTTCCGGTTTCGGTGCAATCACTAAAGTGAAGTTCTCTCCTAAGGGAGATATGATAGCCTTCACAAGGCTTCAGACCTCAGGAAGCTCTGCTGCCGAGGTCTACGTTATACCAGCCGAAGGGGGAGATGTTAAAAGGGTCACTTTCTTTGGTAGCCCAAATACTGCAGTTGTCGGATGGACACCTGAAGGGAAAATTCTAGTATCTTCGGACTTTCAGACCCCTTTCGCGGCCTGGAGGGACCTCTTTGAGATAGACCCTACAGGGGGCGAACCGAGAAGGCTTAACCTAGGCCCCGTTACGTCTGTAGCGTACGGCGAAAAGGCTCTCGTGATAGGAAGGAACAACTATGACCTCACTTATTGGAAGAGATACAAGGGAGGTACCAGAGGAGTGTTCTGGATAGACAGAGGATATAAAGGAGAGTTCGTCAAGTTCGTCGACCTAAACGGAAACCTGAACTCGCCTATGTGGTTAGGTGACCGTTTTTACTTTGTTTCTGACCATGAGGGTATAGGAAATCTGTATTCAGTCAACATAGAAGGAAACGATTTAAATAGACAGACTGACATGAAGGATTTCTACGTAAGAAATGCGAACACTGATGGAAAGAGAATAGTATTCCAAAGCGGTGGAGAGATATACTTGTACAGCGAAGGGAAAGTCACGAAGCTCGACGTCAAAGTTCCGACAAGCGGAAAACAGAAACAAGCGTTCTTTGACGAAGGAAAGAGCTTCAACGCGTTTTCTCCGTTCTCCCCAGACAGAATAGTGGTCATGAACAGAGGGAGGGGATATTTGCTGAGCTGGGATGTGGCTCCGGTTCCAATAGGGGACATAAGCGGAAATGTCAGGTACAAGATGATTTCCTCTGATGGAGAATCTATCCTCCTCGTCAGATATGACGACGTTATCGAGATCTACGACAGAGACGGGAAAATGAAGGCTGAGCTAAAACCAGAAATAGGCATGATAACTGAAGCTAAAATTTCAAAGTCCAAAATAGTCTTAGCTAACAAAAGGGGAGACTTATATCTCCTCTCTGAAGGAATGAGGTTGATAGACCACAGCGACTACGGTGAAATAACGGACTTCACGATAAATCAGAACGGATGGATAGCGTATTCTAAACAAGAGGGTCTGGAGACCTCCTCGATCTGGGTGATGATAGACGATAAGAAGTTCAGGGTCACCAATCCGACTGGGAAGGACTTCTGTCCAACCTTCAGCAGTGACGGGAAGTACCTATTCTTCCTCTCAGCTAGACACTTCGACCCCGTGCTGGACGAAATGGTCTTCGCCTATGATTTTCCAGCGTCTACAAAGCCTTTCGTCGCGGTGATGAAAAGAGGTATCCCTTCACCTTTCCTCAGAATGGAAGGGGATGGAGAGTTAAACCCTGAGGGTGCAATCAGAAGAGTAGAACCTTTCCCCATCGAGGCTGGGATATTCAGCAAGATAAGGCACCTCAAGGACGGCAAAGTAGTCCTCCTTAAGTTCCCCATAGAGGGGAGGGCTAAGTACTGGCTCTATTCCTCACTTGAAAGGGTGGGTTCGCTAGTAATCTATGACATGTCGACAGGGAAACAAGAAGAAGTCCTCAACGACGCGATTGACTTTGAGGTAACAGGAGAGAAAATTATCGTCAGACAGAAGGGTAACGTTATAAGGGTTATAGATCCAGAAAAGAAGCCCGATCTAACCTCGAGGGAACCAGGCAGGATAAGCGGAGTAATGGATCTGAATAAGATCAGGACAAGAGTTGATCCCCAAGCGGAATGGAGGCAAATGGTTAAAGAAGCTTGGTACCTCATGAAGCAGAACTACTGGAAAGAAGTGGACGACTCGTGGGACAAGGTACTTGAGAAATACCTGAATCTAGCCGAGAAGGTAAGCACTAGATACGAACTAATGGACTTGATAAACGAGATGCAAGGTGAGATGGGTACGTCTCACTCTTATCAAATAGTCAACGACCTTAGAGTCGAAAGGCCTTACATGGTAGGCGGTTTAGGGGTCCAAGTAAAATTCAACGGCGAGTGTTATGAGATAACAAGGATATTCTACGGGGACCTCTCTGCTGAGGGCGAGAAAAGCCCACTCCTTTCATCAGGGGTAGACGTAAAGGAAGGAGACTGTATCACTTCTATAGACGGGACGAAACTCTCCAAAGAGGTCACGCCACAGGAAGTCTTAGTCGACAAACAAGAAATCCCAGTGCTAATAACCCTTAAGCACGACGGCAAGGAAGTGAAACTAAACGTGAAGACTACCAAGAACGAGAGCTACTTAGCCTATAGGGACTGGGTGAGAAGAAACAGGGAATACGTCGATGAGAAGACGTCAGGCAAGGTAGGTTACATTCACATACCAGACATGGGCCCTATGGGATACTCCGAGTTCATCAAGGACTTCATACACCAAATGGACAAGAAAGCGTTGATAATAGACGTGAGATATAACAGGGGCGGTCACGTATCTCCCCTGATAATCGACTTCCTTTCGAGGAAGAGAATCGGGGCTGACTTACCTAAGTATAGGAAGGCATATCCATACATGCCTTTTTCACCACCTCCTGCAATGGTTTGCTTAAGCGACGAGCACGCTGGGTCTGACGGGGACATATTCACGCACGTCTTCAAGAGGCTAGGCCTCGGTAAGGTCATAGGCGTTCGCACGTGGGGAGGAGTCATCGGAATAAACCCTAAGACGAGGCTAGTGGACGGAACTACGGTTACACAGCCTGAGTTCGCGAGCTGGTTTGACGACGTAAAGTTCGGAATAGAGAACTATGGAGTAGACCCTGNNTAGAGTACTCACCTCAGGACTACAACAGGGGAATAGACCCGCAACTAGATGAGGGTATAAAGGAAGTGCTAAGGGAGATGGAAGGAAAAGCGGACGTACTGGAGGAGGCTGAGAAGGACCGTAGAGAGATGGAGATGAATAGAAGGTAAAGTCTTTTTAGGAAAAACAACACTTTTCCCTTTTGTATTGTTTTTATGCGCTATCATCATAGTCGTTATTTTTTCAGTTTATCCTTCTCTTATCTACCTCAATTACTTTCGCTCCACACTCCCGCTTTTTTTAAGCCTGAATTAGAGTATGGGAAGAACACAACCTTCCCTTACTAGAGCAGTAGACAAGGAGCTCGAAAAGCTAGAGCGGATTGCGAGGAAGATGAGGGATGAAAGCATCGCGAGAAAGATAACCAAGGTTAGGGAGAACGTGAGGCAGATCGAGGAGGCAATGCAGGACGAAGTTTCAGACCCATTGGAGGTAATAATGCTAGCCTTCCTGGTGGCAGAATGAGAGGAGTAATCATCGACGTCGTCCCTGAATGGGGCAAGCTCAGGTTGTTACTAGATGGAGGAAGGGAGGCCCATATACCGGTCACCTATCCATTTTACGCCACAGAGGTAGATCCTTCAGCTTATTCCCATCCCGATGTAGTCTCAATCGAGAGGGAGACCTGGAAGACCTTCGAAGGAAACTTGAGTCTATTCAAAATAGAGTCATTCAACCACAAGCTGAGGGTGAGAAATCGTGTGAACTCATTTCCTCCGAGCTGGATGCAGGCCTATGTGAGGAAAGGGATTTCGCCTTTCAGGAAAGTTGAGATAGGTAAGAAAGATGTGAACGACTTGGAAGATGGATTCTATGAAGTGAAAACTCTAGAGGTGAGGAAAACGCCTTTCTCCAAGCCCAGAATCCTTTTCAACGGAGACGAAATAGACTACGTCCCGTCCGACACGGTAGATGTGGCATTGTCCCCTCCCTCGGTAAGGGTATCATCTCACGTGTTGTTGAACTCAAACAAGGTAAAGGTGAACGTAGGGTTGAGGGGGTTCATGGAGTGGAGCCTAATCTCTAAGATGCCTCTTCCCGTGGTGGCTTCCTCCACAATAGGGAAGATACTCACGACCAATGAGGCTTGGGTAGCCTTGGGCAGGAAGTTCGTAGTGCCAAACGTGAGACCCAACGTGGAGAGGGAAAGGACGATTGAGGAATTAGTAGATACAGATAAGGGAGGTCTGATACTTTTCCCTAAGCCGGGGATCTACGATGATGCAGTCCAAATAGACTTCAACTCAATGTACCCGTCGTTGATAATAAAGTACAACATCTCAGCCGAAACTGTAAACGTTGAGTGTAAGGATATCATCACGGAGATAGGTCATACGATCTGCAAGGAAAAGCTCGGCATAGTCCCTGAGTCTTTAAGTTATCTAGTCAGAAGGAAGGAGGAAATGAGGAACGTGGACAGAGAAAGGATGGAAGCTATAAAATGGGTCCTCGTGGCCTCGTTCGGCTATCTAGGGTACAGAAACTCTCGTTTCGGGAAGATAGAGGCTTACGAACTTGTAACGTTCTTCGCTAGGAAAACGATGAGGAGGGCTATAGAGATATCCAGAAGTTTAGGGATGGAAGTCCTCCACGGCTTGATAGACTCCATCATCGTTAGAGGAAAGAAGGACAAGATCTCCACTCTCATAGAAGAGATCGAAAAAGACACAGGAATCAAGCTGAAGATCGACGCTGACTTCCTTTGGGTTTGTTTCACTTCCTCCAGTAAAGGAGAATCTTATCCTCAGAGGTACTTCGGTAAAACCAGCTCAGGTATGAAGGTGAAAGGAGTAATAAGGAGAAACCAGCCTAAGCTCATACAAGACTTCCTCAAGGAGGTTCTCTTAATTGCGTCTACGGAGGACACAGCAGAAGACGTGAAGAGGAAGGTCAACGATGCTTTACCAGAACTGACTGAGAAATATCTCTTCAAGTCGCACTTCGGCGACCCAATGGACTACGTTATATCTATAAGGGGTAGGTATTACATCAAGGGAGACAGGCTGTACCAAGCTCGTGAGTACCTTGGCCACGACCCCTTATATTACGAGGAATACGTCAAGAGGACTTCCATGGAGGTAAAGAGGTGGTTCTCATGATGACAGGAATCCAGGAAATAGACGAGATGATATATCGCGACAAGATAGTGGGATTCAAATTCGAAGACGAGGTGTTCATGAGGATTTTCTACCACAGGACTATAGTGGAGTCAGCTCCGGTAAGCTTGTTGCTGGTAGGAGACGCCAGGATAGACCCCTATCTCTTGAGAGCGTTCTCGAGAATAACAGAAAAGGAGGTCGAGGACAAGGTAAGGGTCAGGAGGGCTTTCAAGAGAGAGGACGTCGTACCTACGCTAAACTCCTTCGCGGGGGATCTAATCATAGTTAACCCTTACATTTACGGTTGTTCAATTTATCCATCTCTCATTAAGAGAAAAGGGAGGACTTTCCTGTTCTTCACGACGGAAAAGACCTACTTAAGGGCAGAGTCGTCCATTCTTGAGTTGAGAAGAGAAAAGGAAGGAGACGTGATAGTCAGGGTAAGGAAAAGTCCATCCCACCCAGAACTCAAAGTGAAGTTTCCAGCTTATCTCCTTCACTGCAAGGAAGAATTTGGATTATCTAAGTGGCTTTGAATTATTATTAACTTTTCTAAACATGAAGTAAAACGCTACGCCCGAAATCGAGTATAAAGATGCCGTTATTAGGAACGGCAACGTCAAGTTGCCCAATCCGAAGAACGTACCTCCTATTTCTGGGCCTAGGGCTCTCGGAATGGCATGAAATAGATTTACAATACCGTTTCCCCTGCTCCTCTCCTCCTTTGGTATAAGGCTCAGGATGAAGGCCTCCCTTATAGGTGACGTCATGTTCATGAGCGCATTTCGTACCACATAGACTAAGGACGCATCAAGAAAAGACGAGGCAAATGGTAGATAGACCAGCAAGAGGATTGAGGTTATTTCTGTGGCAAATATTGTGTTAACTGTACCAAACCTTCTCGATAAGATAGGAGATACCATGCTTGAGAAAGCCAAGGTCAGCTCAGATATAACATATATGGGGGCAAGCTCCTCTCTTCCTACTCCGAACTTCAAGTAAAACCAAAGGGACATTAAGGGTATTACCATCCCTGCTCCCAAGCCTATCAAGGAGTCCGTGGAGAACTTAAAGATGGTCCTACCAGATTTGAGGCCGAAAGTGAACTTGTGCTGAGGTGAAGAAGTCTCTCCCACTATGATGACCAAAATGGTGGAGATAACATAAATCACAAGCTCCACTGAGAAAACGTAAGAAGGAACAAGGAAACCCACTATTGCAGATCCCACGACGGAGAAGAGGATCGAACCGGAATTGACCCTGCTTAAATCCCTTTCCATATCGTCACTTAGGTCGGATATCATGGCCATCTTTATGGTTCCTCCGCCGAATCCTCCCAAGGTTATGTATCCCAAAGGAATACCTATGATTAAGAGCACTATGCCTACTATGGACAACAAAGATTGGATGACCAAAGCCCTGACTTTACCGTAGGCATCAGCGTAGACAGAGAGAACCAACGAAATCGTGGCTGAAGCTATTATAGCCGAAGCAAGAAGAGTACCTATCTCGAAAGGGGATAACCCCAACCCCTTAAGGTACAGAGGAATCATCAGTGAGTTTGCCCCCCACGTTATTCCGGTTACCATAGAAGAAACGATAAGTAATGATAGCTTCCTCATCTAACTTGTGACATAATTTGTCATTTATAGAGCTATCTTTAACAAGTCATTTTAATGAGAAATGGTGCTCAATTATGTATCGAGAGACTTAAAATTAAATCTCGAGTTTCAGGGTTCTATGGGACCTTTTATCAAGTATAAAAATAAGAGAAAAAATACCTTCTTTTTTATTATTTTTATTTTTGACTTATTACACGCGTTACTTATGTGCTACTTCATGTAGGACCTTGAACGCTTCATTGAAGTCCGCATTGCTCAACTGCACGAAGACTCCGTAGTTCCCTTCTACGCACACTGCATAGTCGCCTGCTGCAACTGCCCATCCCACGAGAGGAGACCATTTCATCCCAGTCATCTTTGAGAACCCCTCTGACTGCATTTTTGCCATCAATGTATTTGCTGCACACATCATCGCCGCCATCCTCGCTACGTCCTCTGGCATTTGCCCCTTGTAAGATACTAGCTCTCCGTTCTCCTTGAACTCTCCAGCTGCTACTGCACCTTTTATTTTCATTAAAGTTTCGAGCTTTTCGTTTGTCATAAAGACTACCTACTTTATATCTTTTATTCCATATATATAAGATTTTTGAGTAAACATTGATAAAATGAAAAGAAATAATTATTAACATATTCTAGTAAACAACAATTTATAATGACAGATTTTCACGAACGCCTCACGTAAAGAAGAAGTAAATATTAGTAAAAACATAAATAGAAAAAAAGAGTAAATAGTTTCGAGCTATCAGTAGAAAATAATCAAAAAGTTAAAAGAAAGTGGCTTTAATATTTAAATAATTTTTATATATTAGTTATGTCGCTTACTTTCTATGGGAAAAAGAAGCTTTTCAGGTATATTATTAGTGTTCTTCATGTTAGTCCCAGTCTTAGCAACTTACCAAACTGCACTCGGTGATCAACAAAACCTCAATGTTTCTTCCAGTTACAACATCCCGGAGGTGAAAGGTTTCTCTTACCAAGGGACCTTGAACCCGCACGCTTCAGTTATAGTCACTTTCGAGATACCGCTGAGGAACTTAAACCTTCTATACTATTACGCAGAACAGACCTCTGACCCGAGCTCAACGCTCTACCATCATTTTCTTTCTAAGAAGCAGATAAAGGACATGTTCTACCCGGTTAAAAGCTACGAGAAACTTCTGGGTTGGGTCAAAGAAGAGGGACTTAAGGTAATATCAACCTCTACGGATTCGGTCGTAGTGGTGCAAGGAGAAGCTTATCAGTTTCAGAAGATTGGACTCAGATTCTACGTTTTCAGCAACGGCACGGAGAGCTTTTACTCAGCCTCTGGAAGCTTGAGTGAGCCCGTCAGAGCGTTTGTATATTCTAGCAATTTATCGGATATATTCTTCCAGCACCCGTCAACGCTCTTCACCCGTATGGACACCATAAAAGAGAACGTGAACTCTACCGCTCCGATAGAGGGATACCCAATAAAGTCCTTGTGGGAAGCGTATAACATATCACCGCTCTTCTCCGAGGGAATAGAAGGCTCCCCTAACTTCAGCATAGGCATACTGGACTTTTACGGAGACCCTTACATAAAGCAACAGCTGGCGTTCTACGATCATGCTTACAACATTTCAAGTCCATCTTACTTCAATGTAGTTCCGATAGGACCTTATGACCCAAACTTAGGAATAGCCCAAGGCTGGGCTGGAGAAATAAGCCTTGACGTTGAGTCCGCTCATACAATGGCACCAGAAGCAGGGATAACGCTTTACATCGCCAACGGAAACCTACCCCTTTATACCATCATATCATACATAGACCAACAAGACAATGTGACAGACCTCTCTGAGAGCTTCAGCATACCGGAGCAGTACTTCTCCACGTTCAATGGGCCAGAATTTTACAGCTGTGTAGTCCTCACTGACGAATACTATGCCATGGGCGTGGCTGAAGGAATAACCTTCCTTGCCTCATCGGGAGACGCTGGAGGGAGTGGATACAGCGCTGGACCCCTAGGGACTGTAGGATATCCTTCCACATCACCTTGGGTCCTAGGTATGGGAGGGACTACGACGTACATAGATTTCGGAAAAGGGACATTGATGACATCCTGGTCTAACTACGGGTTCATACCTAACGGAGTTAACTATGGTGGTAGCACTGGAGGAATAAGTATAGTCGAACCTAAACCTTGGTATCAAAACGTTACCACACCTCCTACATATCCTCAGGGGAGAGAAGTCCCAGACCTTTCTGCAAATGCTAACGTGTACCCAGGGATATACATAGTCTGCCCAGGGAACGTTACAGAAATCTCAGGAGGTACAAGCGAAGCATCTCCGCTCATGGCAGGGATGATAGCCCTCATGTCTCAATACGTAGGAGGAAAGTTAGGTGATCTAAACCCTGTAATATACGAATTGGCTGAAAACTCCTCAATATATCAGAAAGCATTCGTTCCTATCACGTTAGGCTACAACATACCTTGGGTCGCGGAGTACGGTTATAACTTGATAAACGGTTGGGGCTCGATAAATCTAGGTTACTTATCCCAATACTTGAAACAGGAGCATTCCATGCCCTCTCTTTCCGTCTCAATAAGCGTGCTTAACGGGACTCCTAACGTCACTCTGCCTAGCGAGATATTCCCTGGAGAAAACCTAGAGGTGACCGCAAACGTCACGTATAATGGCTCCCCAGTTAATGGAAGTGCAACGCTCCTTGTGAAGGACGTCATGGGTACATTAGTGAAGCTCAAGATGCATAGAGAAAACGAGACTTACGTAGCTTCCCTTAAACTACCTTCAAACGACAATGGAATAACGTCGTTCACTGTGACTGCAAAAGGAGAAGTGAACGGAACTAACTTGACTGGAGTAGGAATTGTAGAGAGTTTCTCTGGTTATTACATATTCTTCCAAAGCCCTCAACCTATGACTCCTTACTATACCGAGGACAATGTCACCGTTGTGGCCAACGTCGAGGGAATTTACGGACAGCCTTTTAATGGGTCGCAAGTAGAGTTAAACGTATTCTACTACAACTTCACGTCAAACGAGTATGAATTAGAAGGAAACCTCACCTTGACTTATGACAACTATACCGGCGAGTGGGTAGGTTACTTAGCAGGAAACTACAGCCCAGGTGTAATTCTCCTCATGGGAGAGAACGCTTACGGGTTCGTCTCATTCTATAATGGGTTCGACCTCCAGTCCATGTTCATTTTGCCTCAAGTGATATCCGAACCTGGGAGCGTCGCTGGGGGGCAGTACATCATGGTATTAGGCACCATGACCCCACCGCTGAATCTGCCTAACTCAGTCTTTTCAAACTCAATGTCTGGAACCACAATTAACGCCACATTATTAAGTCCTAACGATACAAAAATAAGTGAGTCTTCCATTTACTATAATTCAACGACAGGGGAATACGAGGGAGACTTATATGTTCCCGCTGGAGTTAATCAAGGACTCTACGACGTAATATTGAATGCTCAATATCAATCGTATTCTTTGGATCAGAACATCACTGGATACTTCTATGGTCAGATCTATGTGACCCCTCAGGTATCAATACCTAGAATCTACGTCTCTAACTACTCTTTGCAGGGAAGCGTCATGAGGATCTATGCGAACATAAGTTATCCCAACGGTTCGCCCGTGGAGTACGGGATGTACTCTGCCACCGTCTTCCCCTACAAGCTATCAGCTGAATACCCTTCCATTAGCAATGTAATAGAAATACCCTTGTTCTTCAACTATTCCTCTGGTTTATGGGAAGGAAACTCTACCTTGCCTTCCATATACAATGACGGAAACTTCTCTTACCTAGATAACGGACTCTCCCAAGGACCTTTCTACATCTTGGTTACTGGAGAAAGCTATAACGCAGTCCCTACTTCTGTGGAGCTTAATTATGCTAAATCGTTTACCGTAGAACCTTACAGCCTTGTAGAGGACGAAAAAGTCACACTTCCTTTGCCTTACACGTTCTTTGTCGAGGACACAATACAAGGCTTTTACGGCACAATGATGAACGATGTATTCCAGAACACCTCAATCATAGGAGGAAAGTCTACATTGATACTGTCCTCTGGGTCGGTGAAAATTTCCGCTACTAACATAACTATCGCTGATAGTAACATGGACGAAGTTGAAGCGTACAACTCTAACATAACGTTGATCAACTCGCATGTTTCAAACCTCATCTTGGTAAACAGCAAAGTTACGATGCTGAATTCCAATGTGACTAACGTTTCCCCTTCGCCGGTGGAGATTGAAGCCCCTGTTGATCTAACTATCAATGGAAACTTCACTTTTAATTTCACAATCATAGGAGAACTAGTAAATCACGTAACGGTATATCTGAACGGGTCAAAGATAGGCACGTTCAATACGAATGGCACTCACGAAGTTAGACTTAACGGATTTCTATTAAAGGAAGGTACGTATCAGCTGTTGATTGAAGCTGTACAAAACGACGGGCTTAGCTCTTCTCACAAGACACTCATAAACGTCGATACTGAACTCAGCGAAGCCTCGTCCTCTCTGACCAGAGCCGAAAATAGCTTAGCTTCAGTTGAAAGTAATGTGAGCTCTATAAACTCTTCGATTTCGGTTGAGAAAACTAATGAGTCGCGGATTGGAACTTATTCCGAGATAGCTATTGTAATAGGTATTATCTCTTTAATAATAGCTATAATATCCTTAATAAGAAGAAGATAAACCTTTTTTTAATTTCTTCATCATTCTATTTCCTTGTTCTTTTTCCTTCATACATATGTACACAACTTTCTTGAAAACTTTTTTTCTTCACTAAATAACATAGAGATTGAAGAGCCTCTTTTCATTCTGATAGCGTCTAAAACTTAGTTGCTAATGTGCAAAGAAAACTACATCTAACACACAATAACTCTAAAAGTCAAGCCTTCATCGTGGCGTAAAGCAGTTCTACGCTTAGCGTTGCCTCCTCCATGTTATCCAATATTTCGTCTATGAAGAGGATTGTGTCCTTCATTTGGAGGATCGAAATTATGTCCAGCTCTTTCTCCATATCATAAAGCCTCTGGAGCAGGCTGTCCTTTATCTCGTCTCCCTGCCTTTCCATAGCTTGTATCTCTTTGCCTACCTTTATAGCCTCCTCCATGTCTACTTGTATAGCAGAAATCAAACCTGACGTCTTCCTAGATGCCTCGACCACAAGGGAGAGATACGTCATCAATCCCTCCGATAAGGAAATGAGACACTTCTCGTTCGGTGTCCTAGAGCTCATGGCTCTAGACGCATCCTTAACTGCCTTAATTGTATTGTAGAGAGACTGCGTCAGCATGACAATAGTCTCCTTGAAGTCTGGGAGGAAAGCCTCACCGTATAAAGTGGAGAGCACTTCTTCCCTGAACATAGCTATCCTCTCATGGTATCCCTTTATCTTTATCACGTCAGTAGCTATCGGGTCTCTTTTTTCATTTCTTATTGCAACGAACTCGTCTTGCAAAGTGATCACACCCTCGGTTATCATAGAAGACATCTTCATTAAGCTGGAGTATATTTGCCCTTCCTTATTACTTATAAACCTGAACTTAAGCATCTGAATATTTATAAATTCAGTGGTATTTAAGATCTGTCCTCTATCGGAACGTAGGATTTCTCTATGTCACCAACATAGATAGCCTTGGGTCTTATGAGCCTATTATCGTTCAAGTATTCCATCACTTGTGCGGTCCAGCCTACTACCCTGGACGAAGCGAAGACCGTTGGGAAGAACTCCGGCGAGAAGCCCAACGAATAGAAAACCAGCCCGGAGTAGAAGTCCACATTAGGATATATACCCTTCTGTCCAAGAGACCTAACGGCTATGTCCTCTATCTTCCTCGCTATCTCGTACAAGTGCTTGTTTCCTTTTACTTCGGTTATCTTCTCAGCGTAAGAGCGCAAGATCAAAGCGCGAGGGTCATAAGTCTTGTAGATCCTATGACCGAAACCCATGAGCCTCTCCTTCCTGGACAGCCTCTTGTAAACGTACTCCTCGACGTTGTCAGGAGACCCTATTTCAAGGAACATCTTCAATGCTTCAGAGTTCGCAGCGCCATGAAGGGGGCCTTTAAGGGCAGAGATCCCTCCGATCACTGAAGAGTAGACATCAGATAGAGTAGAAGCTATAACTAGGCATGCAAAGGTAGACGCGTTCATCTCGTGGTCAGCATGGAGTATCAATGCTACGTCCATGGTTTTCTCCTCTATCTCAGAGGGCTTCTGACCCGTTAACATATAGAGGAAGTTCGACGCATGGGACAGGGACGAGTCTGGCCCTACTGGGCTCAGCCCTGCCCTGATCCTGTGAAACGACGCGATGATTGTAGGTATCTTCGAAGTTAGTCTTATGGACTTTTCGAAAATGTCCAAATCACTCCTGTCAGCAGTGCCCATCATACTTACTGCAGTCCTCAACACGTCCATGGGATTAGATGAAGGATCTATTTTAGTCAAGTATTCTGATATCTGGTCCGGGATTTCACGTTGTTCTGCCATGGTCTTCCTGAAGGTCTCTAACTCCCTGATGTTTGGAAGTTTATTTTTCCAAAGTAGGAAAGAAACCTCCTCAAAAGAGGACAGCTCAGCTAGGTCAAATATAGAGTAACCCCTGTAAAATAACCTCCCCATCTTACCATCAATGTATGTTATTGAAGTCTCCTTCACGGCTATATCTTCTAGCCCTTTTCTAAGTAAGTCCAACACTCTCACGTAATCTCTTGAATGCAGCGTTTTTATCTTTTTTATCTAGTTTGGATTTGTTCACAATCTCCTCTAAGGTTCGAATTACCTCAAGTGCGGCCCTCCTGTTCACGGGGTAAGGTACTCCATCCTTACCACCTATTGCAAAAGCATACTTGAAAGGATCGTAAGGGGTATTAACTACGTCTGAGTAGGATGGTGGTTCCCTATAGATTAAGTCTGAGACCAGAAAAAGTGCTCTAGCAGTTGAGGGACCCAAACCGCTTAACATCGCACTGTCAAAAGAGTTAGGATTAGATTCATAAACTCTAGATATCACCTGGCCTATTCTCTTCACGTCTATAGGCTTCATGTAGATTAACTTGGCTTTAGGGGAGACAGCGCACTGTGTACCTCCGTTTATCCAGAAAGTTATATCCGTGTTTCCCCGCAAAAGTGACAATGCGTTTTCAATTTCTGACAAGGTCTTCCTAGGATCCTGCCTGAGCAAGTCCAGAACCGTCTTCCTAGCACCGTCGCTCTCCCTGGTGATGACATTAAAGGACGAGTCGTTGGGCAACCCTGAGATTCCATGGGGAGTTACAGTAGATACATGGCATGACCAGTGATAACGTCTGGCAAACTTAGTTTCAGTGTTCATACCTTGTTGGATTATCCCCCACTTTCCGTCCATAGATACTATCAAGCTCTGATGGTAAAGCTGATGCCCGTCTTGTATTGCAGTACTGTCCACCTTGGACGCTAGCTTAGCATTCCTGATCAATGAAGCCTTGTCTACGTCATAGTCTAAACGTTCAACCTCCTCTGGTATCTTGAGGGAGCTCTTTCCC
This sequence comes from Sulfolobus sp. UBA167, assembly GCA_002495845.1. Taxonomy (GTDB): domain Archaea; phylum Thermoproteota; class Thermoprotei_A; order Sulfolobales; family Sulfolobaceae; genus Sulfuracidifex. The sequence goes on along the minus strand of DAHF01000033.1, from coordinate 220 downwards.
TTTCCTCCCAGTATGGCTATTCCTTCCTGAGGGGATATGACTTCCTTTAATATACCTAAGGTTACCGTAGTCGAACCTGACGAGTCCCAGTCCATACCGATCAAGTTGTTTAGCCCCTGAAACCAGAGAGGGTTCAAAAGCCTCTCTATTACCTTTGAAGGACCCCATTCCTCCAACATTATCCTGATTACTGCTGCAGACATCCTCCTCATAATTGGTA
>DAHF01000015.1:4821-6366 GCA_002495845.1 Sulfolobus sp. UBA167 | reverse complement strand
TCAACGCGTTTCTCCGTCGAAGATCCAATATCTCTCACTTACGATTCTGCAACTGGCTCGCTGTACCTCTTGACGGAGTATTTTGGAATTTATGTTGACAATCTGAACCTAGAGAACGGTAACGTCACCACTTTAACTAGCTTGCCCGAATTCCACGCATTCACAGAGCCTAAATTCATGACTTACAACCCAGAGAACGGTGACTTGTACGTAGTTGGATACCTTCCTACACCCGTATATGTGGTCAATCCTAATGACGGGAACTACGTGGGCATAGGAGTAGAGGTTAAGCCAACGTCAGCTACCTTCGACCCTATCACGGGATACCTCTATGTTGCCGACAAATACTCCAACGTGATCTACGCAGTAAACCCCAAAACTGACATGGTGTCTAAGGTTATACCCACTATCTCCTTCCCATATGCTGTGACTTACAACCCCGAGAACGGTGACTTGTACGTCACAAGCTACGAAAACAATATCGTATCAGAGGAGAACCCCACTAACGGTGAGATACTCTGGACTACCACAGTAGGGAAAGAGCCCGATAGCGTCTTATTTGACAAAGAGAATGGTCTACTATACGTAGCTGATTACGGATCTAACTTGGTGAACGTGATAGACCCCTCAAGCGGGTCCATTGTAAGCGGAATCCAAGTGGGAAATAATCCTAACGGCTTGGCATTAGACCCGGAGAACGGTTACGTCTATGTGCAGAACTTCGGTAGCGACTCTGTGACTGTGATTGACAACACAACCGTAGTGGATACAATAGATTTGGGATATTATTCCCCGTCCGCGATTTCCATAGCTAACGGTAAGCTTTACGTCGGTGAAGAGGAATATCCCTATCAAATAGAGATATTCGACCTAAACGACGGGTACAAAAATACATTAAATATATCACTGCCCACCGAACCCATCTCCATAGCCTTTGTCAAGAATGGCAACAATAGCTTTCTCTACGTGACTGAGTGGGGGCAGAGCTCCTCATCCAACAGGGGAAATTTCAGCGTTCTAAACGCTAGCAATGGAAGAGTCCTAAGTTCGGTAAAAGTAGGCATCTGCCCTGATGCCATGATAGTGAACCCATATAACGCGAGCGACGTATACGTAGTTAACCTCGACCAAGGTACGATAAGTTTCATCTCCGTGTCTGTATCACAAGTGACGTATTCCTCGAGCATGAGCACGACTAGCACCTCTTCTACTTCATCTTCCACGTCTAGCACGAGTCCTCCCACGTCTTCCAGCATTGCTCCTTCATCTTCCACGTCTAGCACGAGCACGTCTACAACGTCCACCACAGCCATTCCTCCTTCACCTTTCCCAGTCCCTGTCAGCACGAGTTCATCTTCTACCAGCACAACCACTCAATCGAGCACTACGTCAACCGGAAACGGGCTACAATTAGGCAATGAGTTATACGTATTCGCTATATTAGCTGCAGTTGCAGTTGTGGGTATATTCTTAGCGATGAGGAGGAAGTGAGGATAGAGAGGGGAAAAGACAGTCTAAGGTAAAGGAGAGGGGAATTAATAAAAA
>DAHF01000015.1:2635-4791 GCA_002495845.1 Sulfolobus sp. UBA167 | reverse complement strand
AATATCTACTTCTTTTTCTTTTATTCTCATACATTCTTTTTAACTATAAGTGTTAATTTAATGCCATGGAAATTGTGAAAAGTATCTGTCCGTTCTGTGGTGTAGGATGCGGAGTAGAACTTTACGTNNGGATTCATCAATTGTTAGATTATCTCCCTCTAAGGAGCATGTATTGAGCAAAGGACATTTGTGTGGGAAGGGTACATTATCTTTTGAACCTGTCTATTCTTGGGATAGAATAACTTCTCCTTTAAAGAAAGTTAAAGGAGAACATGTGCGAATCTCTTGGGAAGACGCAATAAAAGAGATTGTTGATAAAATTAAGGAAATAGAAAAGTATGGAAAAGATTCAATAGCTTTCTACGGAGGATGTCAAAATACTCTAGAAGAAAACTATTTAATGCAAAAGTTAGCAAGAGCGATGGGCACAAATAACATAGATTCTTGTGCTAGAGTATGTCATGAGCCTTCTGCTGATGCATTAAAAGAAATGGTCGGAATAGGAGCTTCCTCAATTTCTGCGGAAATGATTCCAGAAATGAAAGTAGTAGTGATTGCAGGAGAGTCCTTGACTGAAAGTCATCCAGTTCTGTCTCAATATTTAACTGAAGCGAAAATTAAGGGACGTAAGGTCGTTGTAATAGATCCTAGAATAAACGGAACTTCAAGATTTGCAGATCTTCATTTAAGGCCTAAACCAGGAACTGACATAGCATTATTTAATTCAGTTGGAAATTATTTAATTGAAAATTCTTTAATTGATCAAAAATTCATTAATGAGAGGACAGTTGGATTTGATGAATATGCAAAAGGAGTATCAAAATATACTCTGGATTATGCTGAAAAAATTACTGGAATAATGAAGAGTGATATAGAAAATTTTGCTAAATTAATTTCTCAAAAGGGAGTCATATTTTCATGGGGACTAGGTTTAACTCAGTCTTCAGGAGTTGACGGTGTAAGATCTTATATAGACTTGGCATTACTTACAGGAAACATTGGAAGATACGGCGGACTTCTAGTATTTAGGGGGCAGACTAACGTTCAAGGAGCAGGAGACATTGTGAAGCCTAACGTTTTTCCTAACGGTCTTATGAATGAAGAAAATGCACAAAAATTGTCTAAAATTTGGAATTTTAAGCCTCCAACTAACCCGGGTTTGTCCGTTACTGATGCTCTATTTAGAGATAATAAGATAAGAGCAATAATATTCATGGGTTATAATCCCCTAGTTAGTATGCCAAATAGAGAAAAAGTTGAAAGAAGGTTGAGAAGCTTAGATTTATTGGTAGTTATTGATGCTTTCATGACTGAAACTGCTAAAATTGCTGATTATGTTTTACCTGCAGCATTATGGGCAGAGAAAGAAGGATCAGTAGCAAATTTAGACAGATTAGTAAAATGGAGATTCAAAGCTATAGACCCTCCAGGGGAAGCGAAACCGGATTATGAAATATTAAGAGAACTAGCCGGAGGATTAGGATATTCTTTCAATTCAGATCCTAAAGAAGTTTTTGAAGAAATGAAGAAAGTAAGTTCAGTGTATTCTAATCTCTCTTTAGATGAGATAATGGATTATTCATCGAATTCAAGATATCCTAATCATGAAATGTCATTATATGAAGAGAAGTTTAATACTGAAAATAAAAAAGCAAAATTTATCTTTAGAGAACAACATGAGGTTAAAAATGGAATAATATTAATAACGGTAAGAAATGTAACAAGATATAACACCGACGTAATTACAGAGAGAATACCAGGGTTTGGAGAATATAATGCTCTTATACATATCAATAATGATGATGCTATGCAACTGAAGGTAAAAGACAATGATGAGGTCAACGTGATATCAGCTTGCGGGAAAATGAATTTTAAAGCCAAGGTCACCGGCGAGATTCCTAAAGGAGTAGCGATGATGTACATGCACGATCCTAAGGTTAACTACGTAGTATGCGACGATTTAGATGAATCAGGCGCACCAAAATATAAGTATACTGAGATAAAGATAGAGAAAATATAACCACTATTTCTATTATTAATAATAGAAATAATAAGAAGATTAAATATGAAAGTATAATTGTATTTTGGCTCAGACAAGTCTAAATTAAATGCTTGAATTTTAAGGAAGAGTGTAGTATAAAAAATTAATTCTGATA
>DAHF01000015.1:311-2618 GCA_002495845.1 Sulfolobus sp. UBA167 | reverse complement strand
GATTCATCCAGCTTTTACCTTATTCTCTCCTAAGAGAGTTAAAGCTAATACAATCAAGCTTAGTGTTACTAGAATAAGTTATAACTACTTCCTTACGGGATTCATGCTCTTCCTGTTTCTATGGCTAACCTTGATTCTCCTTGACTCAAGGTGAGGTGTTATTGAAAAGTATTTTTTTCCTTATTACCAGGGATGCTATCATTACGGAAGTCTTCTAACACTGCGCTAGAGAGTGAGTTCGTGAGGTCATCTGCTTTGCGCACGTTTCTTGAAGAAGTAGTAGTAAAGGATCGGATCCAACAGAGAGATCACTCCAGCCCCTAGGAAGTCAAGCACGTAAAGACCTTGCGTTATCACAAGGGATCCTACGCTGCTCCCTATCCCGTAAGGTAATCTCCTGAAGAGACCCGAGATGCTAGCCCCTCTCGACCTCTCGCCTTTGTCATACAAATCCATGGTCATGTTCAGCCTCATGGGTAGGGCAGCCTGGTACAGCGATGTCCTCACCACGTAGATGGACGCCACGTACAAGAAGGATGGGACGAGAGGCATCAATACTAGGAGCGCGGAGCCCACCCCTCTGAGGAGGACTATTCCGTTGAGAGAGCCCAACGCAGTCTCAAGCTTGTAAGAGAAGAGAGTGACCAAAGCGATAGACGCGTAAGACACGTCGTATGCCTCTGAGACAGCTAAGTCGGACGCGCCGAGGTGCTTCATGTAAAGGGGTATGAATGGGATGACTAGCCCAAGCCCGAGACTTCCTGCTCCGCCGGCGAGGGAGACCTTAAGTATAGTGATTAGAGATCTCCTTGGGATAAGTCCGGTCTTACTGTCCCTTGTCCCTTGACGTTTTCCGTTGACAACAGAGTCTTCTCTTGCATTCTCAGTTGACTTTCTTTCCATCCTTGCGTCATTAGCCTTTGATTCCTCCCTGATTAGGAGGACTAGAATCGCTCCCGCAAATTCCAGCACGAGGGAGAGGGAGAACAAAACGAGGAAGTAGTCCTTTACGAACGATATTACAGCAGAGGATAAAACGCTCCCCGCAACTCCCGTGATGGTAGAAGCCACCATCATGAAAGAGTATACTTTAGTCCTGAGGTTCCCTGATGACCTCTCTGCAATCATCGACGAAGTCAAAGGTGCTACTGGGCCTCCTCCCGCACCACCTCCTCCCCCTGTCATGGTTATTCCGAAGAGGGACGAGAGGAAGACAAGCGTAGGCACGCGTGACAAGAGGAGGGCATATGAGAATACTGGTATGCCTGACATGAGGAAGAGGGTGTACTTCTTGCTCCAGAGGTCTCCTAGGAAACCGCTCACGATAACTAGGAAAGAGCTACTCAAGGTAGTTACAAGGACGTACAACCCTATCTCAGCGTAAGAGAAGTTGATCGACCTCAAGTATATAGGAAGGAGGAAGGATAGGTAACTCATGCCAAAGGTGCGCATGGCTCTAGTTGTCAACAACACTTTCAGGTCTCTGTCCATCATTAAATGTTTAATATTTTCAATTTTAAGTTTACCCAACAGCTTAGTCATCTGTTGAATATTTTTACATTAATTTTTTTTACTATATCATCTTCTTTTTTTCTCTCTCAATCCATCTCAAGTTCTACAATTTTGCGTCAGAGCTCTGAACGTCGCTGAAATTCAACAAGTCCACAAAGCACAGGCAGTGGATTGGTTAAATGAAGAAAAAGAGAGAAGAAAAAGAAAAAAAAGAAAAAAAGAGGAGGAGAAGAGATGAAAAGAAGAGTTCGTAAAAATTTCTCCTTCTCCCTCTTTTTCTACCTTATCTCTTCTTACTTGCATTTCTTGATCCTTCATTCTCCCTCTTCTCCTTTTTCCCGATCCTTGATCCTTCTTTTCCTTTGGCTCAAGAAAAAACCAGCTTAGAGCTTGCCTTTAGATGTCATGGGTGCCTCCTCAACGCTAGGAATAAGGCTATCGCTAAAGCTATCGCTGGGACCAAGACGAAGTAGTAGTTGAGACTGACCTCTGCCTCCTCGTGTATCGGGGAGTTGATCTCCACAGACGCACCGTTAGGTAGATCATAAGTCCCGGTCCACTTCACAGTGTCGTAGAACGGTGCGTTGTACTGTAGCTTCACCTCATCGTGTTCAGGGACGTACTCCGTGACCGTCCCGTTGGGGTACTGAAGAGTTACCCTGAAATCCTCCTCGTAACTGGGGGACAATGAGAGTGTTGACGCTACTGGTTTGGAGGAGAGAATGAATATCACGTTAGTCTCGTTTATGACGTGAGGAACGTTTACTGTGCTACCCTTGTCGTACCAACCCGTGA
>DAHF01000015.1:0-203 GCA_002495845.1 Sulfolobus sp. UBA167 | reverse complement strand
ATGACGGTACCGTTATTCACCCACCTTGTAGACGTACCGTTTGGAAGCTCTGCCCTCACTAGGTACTGCAACGCGTATGGTATAGACGAGTTGATTGGGGAGTCCACGCTCACGTTGGAGATTGACGTTACGTATCTCTCACCCTCGCTCACATTTATGATTTGGGGAAGGATGATCACGCTACCCTTGTCGTACCAACCCGT
>DAHF01000014.1:30119-32999 GCA_002495845.1 Sulfolobus sp. UBA167 | reverse complement strand
ATTTCTGTTTAACATAAAAACTCTTCTAGGGATATCCATTCCCTTACGGAAGGGTATTTTCACCCCCTTAATTCCCGTCAAGTTAAATAGAAGTCAATTGACGCTATGATCACATATTTGTTGCATCAAACATGTCTTGAAAACATAACACTTACAAAATTATGAAACAAAATGCTTTTAATGATATAAATCTTGCCCTATAACTTTAGTTCAGAGCCTCTCCTTAAGCAACTTTCTCCATAACTTACCGTTATCATCAACACCGCTCTCCACCTCATATCCCATTGACATCCAATATTCCATACCTCCCTGCAACACGTAAGCCTTCTTCTTGTACAGATGTGGCATTCCGTAGGTTGCATACCTAGCCCTGTTGCCATGTTCACACACTACTCCTACTTCATGGTCTTCAAAGAGATCCTTGAGGTACTCCAAGTAGTCTAATGGGACTAACACTGACCCAGGTATGTGGTGGTCTTCATACTCCTCAGGAGTCCTCACATCTATGAGCTTGATCTTCCCTTGCTTCCACATCTTTCTTATCACTGAAGGAGGCAACTCTAATACGTTTTTCACGAACGGAGTAGTGTACTGTTCTATAACTTCTACCATTTTTGTTTCACATTAAACGTTGTTAAACTGGTATAAAAAATCTTTTATCTCGCTAGAAATCTATTAATTACTTCTAGAATATTTATTTTTTATAAAAAAAAGTTAATATATATTGCTCATCTTCGATGGTATGGAAGTTATTCTCTTGCCTACTGCCTTTTCCAAGGCCCTCACTACTGCAGGGGGAGTACCTATTGTTGCTCCCTCTCCTATCCCTTTAGCAGGTAAAGGTGCGCTTGACATACCTACTTCCACGAAGTCCCACTTCACATTGAACGTCTCCATTGAAGTGGGGATTCCATACTCTGCGAAGCTACCAGTAATTAAATTCCCGTTCTCATCATAGACCATTTCCTCCATTACTGATTCTCCCCAACCTTGAGCTACGCCTCCTCTAACTTGGCCTTCAGCTAGGAGAGGGTTGACGACTTTACCTATGTCATCTATGGCGTAGTAATCAATCACCCTAGGTTTGCCCGTCTCATCCACTACTACAAGAGCGACGTGAGAACCGTAGGGGTGGGTCAAGTCATCCATTCCAAAGTATGCGGTAGATTCCAGTCTTGGCTCTTCCTTGTAAACCCATGGACCGCCTAAGTTCTCCGTCACTTTACTGGCTATTTCCTTAAGCGAAATTTGCTTCCCTGTCTTCGGATTTATCACCTTTCCGTCAGTATACTCTAGCTCTTGCACGTCCGACTTGAGGAACTGAGCTGCTAATTTCTTAGCGCGTTCCTTCACTTTTCTCGAGGCCAGAAGCGCAGCGTTTCCAGCTAAGGTCAAACTCCTGCTCCCATACGTACCGAAAGCCTCTCCTATAATTGCAGTGTCTCCCCATATTACGTCTACGTCCTCTATGGGAACACCGAGCTCATCTGCAACTATCTGTGCCACCGCAGTACCGTCTCCCTGACCATGTGGCGCTGCGCCGATAACGACGAGGACCTTACCGTCTCCTCTCACTCTAACTGAGGCGCTCTCCCAAGGCCCGAAGTTATTCATTTCAACGTAAAACGATAGTCCTGCTCCTGCCCTAAGACCTTTCATACGGAGCTCCTCCGCCCTTCTTTCGAACTCCCTATACACATGCTCGGATTTTTGAAGCAAGGAAATCAAATCTCCGCTTTCAAAGTTTATTCCAAATGGATTTTTATAGGGCAAAGAGGTGACCAAGTTCTTCTTTCTGAAATCTATAGGATCCATCTTTATCTCGTCCGACAACATGTCCATTATACGTTCAATTACAAAGGTTGACTCTGGCCTTCCAGCTCCCCTATACTGATCCAGAGGGGTCTTATTGGTGTAAACGCCGTAAACGTTTACCTTCACGTTAGCTATTTTATAAGCTGCAGGAAGCATAGTTGCGGTTATATCCGCCAAGTAGGTAGAATGCGACGCTGCTCCCATATCTAAAATTAAATCGTCTATGATAGCAGTTATAGTACCGTCTTTCTTAGCTCCTGCCCTAACGTGGTGTATCTGGCCTCTGCCGTGGTATGTAGACCTCATGTCCTCGCTCCTCGTAGCTATCCACTTCACAGGCCTCTTGGTTTCTATGCTAGCATAGGTAGTTATGAAGTCCTCTGGATAGGGGAACAGCTTAGATCCAAAGGCTCCACCTGTATCAGCCTGAATTACCCTTATGTCATTTACTCTATCTCCCAAGACTGAAAGGAGGAATTTTCTCATGTAATGAGGTGACTGTGTCGAAGCGTAGACTGTCAAACTACCTTGTTGATAAACTGATAAAATCCCCCTTGGCTCCATCGCTGCTGGATATACCCTTGAGATCTCTATTTTCTCGTCTATTGTAACGTCAGAGCTCTTTATGCTAGTCTCCGGGTCTCCAGCAGAATACACTTTTTTATATCCAACATTTTCCTTATCTTCCATCGCTCTGATTTCGTTCTTGAGCGACGTTTCGGGATCTAGGACAGGAGGCAATTCCTCGTAGTCAACTTGTATTAATTCCGCAGCGTCAGCTGCCGTGTATCTATCCTTAGCTATGACTGCAGCTAAAGGTTGTCCAGCATAGAGTATCTCGTCCTTAGCCATGGGGAAGTTCCTAGGTCTATTATTAAGCTTGAAATTGAGCCCAGTAATCACCCCCTCAACGCCCGGAATGTTCAAAGCGTCTTTTACGTCTATTCTAGTCAGCCTAGCATGGGGTACGTTGCTCCTTAAAATGAAGATCTCTAGTGTACCAGGGAAAGCTAGGTCATCAACATATTTCCCTTCTCCTGTTAAAAATTTAAGGTCTTCTTTCCT
>DAHF01000014.1:0-30095 GCA_002495845.1 Sulfolobus sp. UBA167 | reverse complement strand
CCTATAGCAGGCTTAAAATATCATCATTTTTTGTTATCCTTTTCCTTCCAGTGAAGCCCTCTTCCACGTAGTGCCAGAAAGAGATGTCGTCCTCGCTGGTAAGCCAGCATAAGTATGCGGGCTTCCCGTTTATTATTGCTGGAAAATCGATCAAGCCTATAGTAGGATCCCTAACCAATATCCCCCTTCTAGAGATCTCGTCTATTATCCCTTTTGTAGCTACAGTATACATAGTTATAGCGTCTTTCTCTCCTCTCATTAAGGCGTCCTCTGCCATGTATTTGACTCCGTTAAGCTCCTCCATTTTCTTTCTCAACCAAACCATCATTGATCTAGCAGTTTGCAAATCATAATAGGGAAACTGGTACTCCATATAATAGTCAATATGTCTATACACCTATTTAAAGAAGCTATAGTTTAGTTACCCTCTTGAGGACGCTGAAAAGCTCGATGATTATCCCTACAATTATTAAAACTATTCCGCCCAGTGTCCACTGCTCACCGTAAAGGGTAGTCTTCACGCCTGAAAAGACCAGCTTAGCGGTAACGTTGCCAGTGACGTTGATCGGGACTAGCCTTGTAGTTGAGTTGTCGCACTTTGTAGGTGGTAAAGTGGAATTCACGAACTTGACAAAAGAGCTCTCCTTCAATACCGATAATTGATAACAGCCCTCTCTTAGGGGAATTATCGCAGGAGTAGTGTAATTTGCTGTGATGCCTTTATGCGTTACCATGACCTCCGCAGTGCCATTATATGACAAGGACAGCTCTGGATCTATCATCAAAGGGTTAACGTCAACCTTGTATGACTTAAAGAAGGATACGTTCTGGACGTAATGATGTGCGATGGAAACCGAGGACAGGGAGATCAATACTATTCCTATGCTGAGCAACAAGAGCCCTATCCTTATTATCAAACCTGATACCTCTTGAATATAATGAGAGAAATAATAATAAAAATTATTCCTAGTGCCAAATCTATAAGTGAACCGAAAGACGATACGCTCAGTAGAGAGCCATTGCCTGTTACGTAATATCCCAACAAGGAGACGTAAGGGTTCATGGCGGATGTGACGTACTCTCCGAAGACGTTCCTTGAAAGAATTAGCTCGTAACCGCCTAGGCCTCCGAATATAAACAAGGAACCTAAAACGAAGACTGATACCAAAGCGGTAGCCCCAGGAGACCTTATCTTCAACGTCGCCATAAGTATGAACGAGACCGAGAATAAGTAGCCCGCTGAAAATACCTCGATTATAGCAAGTACAACACCGCTCAAATTCACTCCTAGGCTGACCAAATAAAAAAGAGTGGTGAATACCCAGATTATATATGGAATCCCTATGTCATTAAGGAGGAAAATGAGGAAAAGCTGGGTCCTTCTCACGGGCATCATCAAGAAGGAAACTATGGAGTTATTGAAAATATGATCTCCGAGGACGAAGATTATGTTCCTCAGAGCTAACGCGAAAGCCAAAGTTTCGGACACATTTATGACGGGGATCCCTGCAAGGACGAGGGCAAAAGGCTTGAAACCGCCCTGCGCTAGAAAGGCTGGAAAGAACACGTTAGTCGCTATCATAACTGGGACTATTAGCTGTAAGGTCGGGTCTCTATACCTCTCATTGAAGATTATCTTGAAAGTTCCTTCCAGTCCTTTCGAGGAAAGCATCATCTAAAGAAGACCTTCTTATCATAATAATCTTTACTTTAGCCTCATCTAGCGCATTTACGATGCCCTTAATGTCACCTTTGACTTCTACGTAAGCTCCGGAAATCCTAGCTTCATAGCTCTTCAAAGCCTTCACTGCGTCTTCAGGTTTGTCAACGAGGATCACTAGCTTGTCCTCAATCTCTTCTCCTAGAAATGCATTCACCGAGGAAGAAGCTACTATCTTGCCTCTATCTATCATAACGACGTGTGTGATCACTCTCTCAAGTTCACTTAATATATGAGAAGAAATGAAGAACGTTATCCCTTTATTCTTATTTAAATTCGTTATTATTGAATTAAACTCGTTTCTTGCAGTAGGATCCAAGTTTGCAGTAGGCTCATCTGCAATTATCAGTTCAGGGTCGTTCAATAGGGCCGAGGCCAGTTGGACTTTCTGCTTATAACCAGCCGAGAGCTCTGCGAGCTTTCTCTTCCTGAACCTCCCTAAGTCAAACTCATCTATGATGTCATCCGGGTCTACTCTCTCGTAAATGGAAGCTATATCATAAATGAAGTCTTCAACGGTGTTCAGTTGAGGAAAATACAGTTTGTCGAAAATTATGCTCATCCTCTCCCTGATCTTTGGGTTGTCCCACGGGTTCATGCCTAGGACGGATACCTTCCCTTTGTCCCCTTTCAGCAGGCCAGAAAGGATCTTTATGGTGGTCGTCTTACCTGAGCCATTAGGACCTATAAAGCCGGTAATAGACCCTTTTTCTACGCTAAAGGAGATATCTTGCAGGGCCACAGATCGTTTAAAAGTTTTCGTCAACCCAAAAACTTCTATTACCCTTGACAACGATACTCCTTTTATCTAATTTAAATTTAAATGTTTTCCGATGAAGTACCTACTGGCAGAATTAGAGAGGAAGCTGAAAAACGCCGAAGGCGGACTGGTAATAGTCCCAATAGTAGACGAAATTTATGAAAAGATAAAGGACAGGAATCTAGTGGTCTTAGCTAATTACTATAGGAACATAGAAAATCCTAGACGCACAGTCTTAGTCAATGCAATAGCTACTCCTAGCTTGCTCAAAACCATGAAGAGGGTCATCCTCTGGGAACCCTCAGAAGAATACATGAGAAAGATGAAACTCTCTTTCATAATCACCAGGATCCCCGTGAGAGAGATCTCTCCTAGAGTCGTGTCAAAGGAGAGAGCCGAAGTCCTAATGAAGATCCATGAAAGGTTCAACTATCCGATTATATCAGCTAATCCGAAAGAAGGAGAAATTCTCCTGCAGAAAGGGATAGAAGTTGTCCACAGCATCTACGAACTAAAGTCTAAGAATGTGATCCTTTCAAGGCCCTTAAGAGAATCGGCATACACTATACTCAGATCTAAAGTAATCCAAGGAGGCCATCTAGTTGATATCACAAGTACTAGCGGAATGCACGAAGAGTGGGAAAAAATACGCATGGCAGAGGCAGGAGTCTTCTCCCCTCCTTCGTTTGAAGAGATAAACGGGTTTGATCCCAGGACGTTCCCAGAGAAGACTAACATTTCTTTAGATTTAAAGGAACAAACGTGGAAAGAAAACAAGATATTACCTAGAAAACAAGACATTAACATAAAATTACTTAGAGATGGAATAAACTTTGGAAATAAAAGGATTTTTTCTTTGTTTAACGAGTTCAATAAGATCTCCATAAAAGGACCTACTAGGACTTTCACTTTTGACCGCGATGACGTGAACACATTAGTCAGGATAGCCCTAAGCAAAGACACAGAACCTTTTCCCACCTTGGCTAAAGAGTGTGAAAAGCTACTACAAGATAGGCTCACATGTTCCAGGATAGCTGCTGAGATAATGCTTAAGATTCTATCTCTACCCGACCAGAGAAACCGGGACATTTACGCTGAAGTGTCTAGGGTAATAAACAGACAGCTCGTGAGCGAACTGATAAAAGGGCAGGAGAAGAAAATAGAATCTAAATATCTCGGGAGAAGGTTTACTATCCAAATAAAGGGCGAAGGAAAGATCTACCTAATCCTAAGGGGCGAGTCCGAAAGAGGCACCAGGCTTAGATCTAAAATAAGAATAGGAACTCCTTTAGAAACTATGGTGAAGTTAAGGAAAGTTATCACGGAGTGGATAAGGAGCAACATAAATGTTTAGTTTTCCTTCCTTGAAACTACGACATTTCCCTTAAAGCCTGATATGGTCTTATCGACATCTTCATCGTAGATGTCCGGGTCTTCTATGAAAGACACGGAGTTTAATTCACTTCTTTTAGCAAAGAAATTGAGTATGAACTTGTTGAGAACTTCGGGTTCGCAGTTATAGATTGGCATTTCATCACACAAAAATTCATTTCCCTCTACCTTGATTTGTCTATCCATTACTTTCTCTAGATATCCAGGCTCGAGTACCATGGAATTGATGAAGTCTGCTATCAGCCCTAACGTCCTCGGAATTCCAGTAGGACTTTCGAACTGAAGTATAGTGAATCTGTTAAATGCCGAGAAAAGTCCTACCCTGCAAGAGGGAATGAAATAGGGCTTCAATTTTTTTATATTATTCATGAAAAAAGAATCGACCATCACGGGGCCACTTGCGTCCCCTAGCTTTACCTCAGGCTGTTTCTCAGGTTGTACTTTGACGCTCACATCACTTCCTGCTACTTTCCCCTGTAACGTTAACGCATCAGTTAAAACCTTGAAAGAGAAATTGAAGTCAAACTTTGCGTTGTCCAATTCCTGAGAGAGAAACTTTGAAAACACTTCCTCCATTTTTACCTTCCAACTCTCCAGCGGGTCCCTCGGATCAAGTCTACCGTAAAGGCGTGGCACTGCGTTAATAGTCTTAAACAGATAGTAAAACGTTCTGGCTACCATCCTCCTCGAGAGATTCCCCTGTAATATGGTAACTTTCTCCTCCGTATCTACGCTATAATTCTTTCCTTGATAATCTACTTCAAGCCTCACGAAGATCATTACGCTTTATGAGGTTTTATCTTCTTGGGTAAGGAGGGAAGAGTTATAATACGTAAACTATCCTCATGAGCGTAGTCTCTAGGAAGATGAAGGTTAAATTGCACATATTAAGGGAAAAAATTTAGAAGATTACTCATTTATATTTATAAAAATGTACTACTTAAAACTGTATTGCAAATTACAGTTTTAATTAATTTTCATTCTCCCAAGGTATTTTCTCTACAAAGGAGTCACCGAGAAGTGGTTCCCACCATTCTCTGTTTTCTTTATACCATTCCACGGTTCTTCTAAGACCCTCGTCTATGGGAGTTGTCTCATATTTAATGGAAGGCTTCATCTTGTAGAACCGGTCATGGCCGGGTCTGTCTTTGACGAACTTTACCTTAGCTTCTTTACCTAATATATTACTTATCTTATATATTATTTCTATATTACTTATACTATTTCCACCGGGTATATTATACACTTTTCCTTTCTCTCCATTTTCCGCTATCTCCTTTATTATTCTAGCAGTGTCCTCAACGTACATCCAATCTCTAACTTGTTTTCCATCACCGTAAACTGGAATAGGCTTATCGAAAAGAGTCCTTATTATGGTCTTGGGTATTAGCTTCTCGGGAAACTGCCGTGGACCATAATTGTTAGACGGTCGGACTATCAACGCGTCAATGCCATAAGTCCTCACATAAGCCATGATGAACATATCCGCAGACGCTTTCGATGCAGAATAAGGAGAAGAGGGCCTTAATGGAGAATTCTCGTCCGCCTCATTGTCGCCGTAAACTTCGTCGGTGGAAATGTGAACAAGTCTGATCTTCTTTTCCTTGATTACCTGAAGGAGATTTACTACTCCGTACACGTTAGAATCCAGGAAAGGCTTTGGGTCTACAATGGATCTATCGACGTGAGTTTCGGCCGCGAAATTAACTATTACATCTATCTTGTTTTCCTCTACAACTTTTTTAACTAATTCATAATTCGTTATGTTCCCCTTAACTAAAGTACAGTTAACTCCGCTTAGGTTCTCTTCCCTACCAGCGTAAGTCAGAGCGTCAAGCACTGTTGAATTCTCCAATTGTCTTACAAAGGCAGAACCTATGAACCCGGCCCCTCCAGTTACTAGAAACTTCATACGCTATCATTATTTCCCACTTTAATATTTTTGATGAAGTTCCAAACTTATTATTTCATTTTACCGGGGGGTAAAATGGATTAAAAATAGATAGAGAAAAATTGTATAACTTTTCCTGAATTCAGCGTACGTTTTGTCTCTCAGAAGTTCGAGATCAGTTACGTATAGCGATCTTTTAAGTAGAGTCAATTAATAAACCCCGTTCTAAAACCTTCTTCTATGGCTAAAATCAAATTCCACGATGAAAAATGGGATGTACCTTCCAATCCTACCATACTTTATATAGAAGGTGACGGGATAGGACCTGAGATAACGAGGGCAGCAATCAAGGTAATCAATGCAGCTGTGAAGAGAGCATATTCCGGATCAAGAGAAATAGAATGGAAGGAAGTGCTAGCAGGGGAAAAAGCCTTCAAGGAAAAAGGGGACAGATTTCCTCAGGAAACCAGGGATAATATTGAAGAGTATAGAGTAGTCCTTAAGGGGCCCCTTGAGACTCTAATCGGAAAAGGATGGAAGTCTATAAACGTTGCCATCAGATTGATGCTAGACCTTTACGCCAATATAAGACCGGTGAAATACATAAATGGAATAGAAAGTCCTTTGAAGAACGCCGAAAAAGTCGACATGATGATATTCAGAGAGAACACGGACGACCTTTATAGGGGAATAGAGTACACCTACAACAGCAACGAAGCCAAGATGATCAGAGACTTTTTGAAAGAGAAATTAAACGTAGAAATAGAAGACGATACTGGAATAGGGATCAAGGTAATTAGCAAGGCTAAGACACAGAGGATAGCTAGGCTAGCCGCTAAATATGCCATTGAGAAAAAGAGGAAGAAGATCACGATAATGCACAAAGGAAACGTGATGAAATACACTGAAGGAGCGTTTAGAGAGTGGGCATACGAAACTATTCTAAATGAGTTTAGGGAAGGTGTAGTAACCGAGGACGAAATTAACCGGGGAGTAAAAGGAGAGGGTAAGGTAATAGTCAACGATAGAATAGCAGACAATATGTTCCAACAGATAATTCTAAGGCCTGACGAGTACGATGTAATTCTAGCTCCCAACGTGAACGGGGACTATATCTCTGACGCAGCAGGGGCCTTGGTGGGCAACATAGGGATGTTGGGAGGAGCTAACATAGGCGACAACGGAGGAATGTTTGAGGCTATACATGGGACCGCTCCTAAGTACGCGGGGAAAAATGTAGCTAATCCGACAGGAATAATAAGAGGAGGAGAGCTCATGTTAAACTTCATGGGATGGTATGAGGCATCTAACCTGATAGAGAAGGCGATAGAGAAGGCGATAGAGAAAAAGAAAGTTACTCAGGACATTGCGAGATTCATGAATGTGACACCTCTCTCCACTTCTGACTTTGCGGATGTCTTATGCAAGGAGATAGAAGGTAGCTGAAAGTTTTTTTACTGTATATTTCTTCCGTTTCATCCTTCTTTGAACCCTAACAGAGAGACTCTGAATTTCAACTGTTATTGAATTGTGGATAAATGATTTCTTTCGTTCTCATCTCTCTAGAACTACGTACTAATTATTTCATTATACAAATTCCTCTACCCATAGCATTCATTTCAAGTGAAAAACAATGCCTGTACGCCGTGTGTCTCATTTTTAAACGATTATACCAAGTTTCACATGCTTGATACCGTTAATTCTTTAACTATAATCTCTCTTTTTGTCTCATTTTATTCAAATAGACTTAGTTAGGGAAAGAATAACGGTAGAAACGAAGGAAATTTACAGTAAAAGTCTTGTTGTCATGCTGTGCGATTCCCAGATATTACTGATATGTTTGCCAACTTCAATAATACCATGCAATGTCCTGAAACAGTTTTAACGAAAGAAACAGTAGAAATGGTCGTGATCAGAGAAGCGCTGAAAGGTGGCAAAGGAGAGGTAATAAAGGATCCTAAGGTCTTCATAGAACCGCTCACTGTATTCACCGATATCCCCTTTAGGGAAGACATACTGAGAGATACTGCAATAGCTGTAAGATACTTTGTAAAGAACACCGTAAAATTCTCTACCCTTTTCCTTGGACTTACGGGCACAGGGAAGACTTTCGTCACTAAGTACATGTACAATGAGATAGAAGAGGTGAGTAAAGAAGATCCAGAGTATAAGGGCGTGAGGCAGGTCTACCTAAATTGTAGGGAGGTAGGAGGTACTCCTCAAGCTGTACTCTCTGTGATAACCGAGAGGCTGACAAGCGGAATAGTACCTAGGCATGGTATAAACTTGGGAGAATACATGGAGAAGATCAAGAGCAGTATGAGGACATGGAAGGCTTTGATTTACTTGGACGAGGTTGACACCCTCGTAAAGAGGAGAGGAGGAGACATAGTACTTTATCAATTGCTCAGATCTGACGCAAACATTTCAGTAATTATGATAAGCAACGACATAAACGTTAGGGACTACATGGAGCCTAGAGTCTTGTCCTCACTAGGTCCTTCAGTCATTTTCAAACCTTACGACGCAGAGCAACTTAAGTTCATTCTTTCAAAGTATGCTGAATACGGTCTATACATAGGTACTTACAATGACGAGATCTTAGCTTATATTGCAGCTATATCTGCAAAAGAACATGGAGACGCTAGAAAAGCTGTAAATTTACTGTTTAGGGCAGCTCAATTGGCTCTAGGGTCAGGCTTCATAAGGAAAGAGCACGTGGATAGGGCTATTGTAGAATATGAGCAAGAGAGGCTTTTGGAAGCTGTTAAAGCCCTTCCTTTCCACTATAAGTTAGCTCTAAGGTCCGTGATCGAGACTGAGGACGTAATGACTGCACATAAAATCTACACAGACATGTGCATGAAGTTGAAACAGAGGCCACTTTCTTATAGAAGGTTTTCAGATATAATTTCTGAGCTTGATATGTTTGGAATTATCAAGATTAAAATATTGAATAGGGGAAGAGCAGGAGGGGTCAAGAAATACGTGGAGGTCGAAGACAAGGAAAAAGTCATGAGGGCTCTAAACGAAACCTTTGAATATGAGGACGACGTGAGCCCTGATGATCTGGGAGAAAGTTAAGGAGCTGGAAGAAAAACTAGATCAGCTGAACAAGCAGATTAAGGAAATAGAGCAGGAACTAGAGTCTCTACCGAGTGGGCACATAGATTCAAAGAGAGTTAAAGGCAAGCAATATTACTATCTTCGATATTGGGAAGAAGGTAAACTGAAAAGTAAGTATCTGGGTAAGGATCCGTCAGAAGAGATGGCTAAGCTGAGCAATGCCCTGAAACTTAGACAACAATTAGCGTTACTGAAGGAAGAAAAAATGAGAATAGAACGAGTCATACAGAAAATTCAGTCTGCATTGTTTTCTATAATGCTTTGACAGAAATGTGAATTAAGGTAAGATTTCTTTTTATCGATGTAGAAGGATTAATATAGATATATCTTATTTTGTTAAATGCCACAATACTTTTAAGTATAAATAAAGTTAGCTATTCCTAGGGAACATGTCCTACACGTCCATATCTTCCGCATTAAACGGGCTTGCTACAAGCATAATAAATGCCATTCCGTCTATAGTAGAATTCATTATAATAATATTAATAGGGTACATAGTAGCTAATATCGTAGCATATTCAATAAGGATTTTCCTAGGAAGGCTGCCCCAACAGACTCATATATCAATGAGCATTGACCTAGTAGCTGGTGCAGTAAAAGCTCTGATCATTATTATTGCGTTGTCTATAGGCCTTCAGGTTCTTAACCTTTCAGCTGCATCGTTTTATGTTCAGTACATAGCAGATTACTTGCCTAAATTAGCTGGAGCTATACTCCTATTAACTCTTGGAATAACCTTGGTGAACATTCTCATTGACTACATAAAAGGCCAAGTAGGAAATACGTCAGACGAGTTCACTGGCGCTATCTTCAACATCCTCAGGTTTGGATTCTATGGCATAATTATCACCTTAGCTCTAATCTTAGCTATATTCAGTGTAATACCGGGGGTCAACCCTTACATTTTCTACAGCTTGATCATTGGTTCAATCATAATTTATGCAGGCTTTACAATTATAGATAAAATACTGCAGGGCCTTCCGTCAAGTCAGGAGTTTGCGTTCCTTCCAATATATGGCAAGTTCATCCTCTACATAGCTGTTCTCTTAATAGGTATTGCGATAATAGTCCAACCTTTCGCTAACGTGACCGGGATTATCAACACTATAGCATGGGGAATAGCAATAGCTTTCGCAATAGCTCTAATTCCAATAGTAGCGTTTGTGACGAAGAAGTTCCTAGCGGAGATAAAGTAAAGAACCTTTTTTAAATTTTTACAAAATAGGACTAAATTAAGTCACTTGATTTTTGGTTCAGCACTTAAAGGACTCCTCACCCTTCAGTCTGGAGAATACTCTTCATCACGATAAGCTATATTTGTGAGATAATATAACTCTTATTATGGCAAAGCTATCTGAACATGAAGTAAAGGAAATGTTAAGGCAACTTCCAGAGGGATGGGAAGTAAGAGAGCAGAAGTTGAGAAAGGAATTTGTTTTCAATGACTTCAAGGGGTCAGTGGATTTCTTGAAGAGGATACAGCCAGTTGCAGATTCCATGAACCATCACCCAGACGTCTGTATTTATTATAACAAAGTGATAATAGAGCTGACGACGCATGATGAAGGCGGGATTACCAAGATGGATTTCGACTTGGCTACGAAAATAGATTCCCTCAGTAAGGTAGCATAACTCTGCTCTTCCAATATTTCTTGTACAAGACTATCGCAGACGCTACTAGGGGAATGAGAAGGAGAAGTATAGGTATCCTGAAGTAGAGGAACGAGACAAGAACTCCGTAAAGAGGAGGTAAAATAGTAAATAACACATTATTATAAGCTATAAAGTAAGAATTTGCTGCGTTCCTCTCTCCAGGCGATGTGGCTCTGGATATCATTATCGTAGTCATAGGGAATATTGAACCGTGAGGTATCCCGAGCACTAACATGCCCAATACCATTACATAGAAAGATGGTGCAAGTCCAACTATAGTAAGCCCTATTGCAGTAAGTAACATGCTCAACGCTAAAGGTCTTCTCAAAACCTCGAACGGTCTTATAGACATCAACAGCCTAGTGGTAAATGAGACAAGATAGAATGGAATGAATATAGAGTAAGCCACTGCTCTAGGCACGTCAAAGACCTCTTTAGCATATATTGCAAAGAAGGTTGTTATTATCCCAAATGGCACATTGTATGTAGTTATAGCTAGGATAGCAGAAATCAACCCTTCATTTTTAAACACGGAGGATCTTTTTTCAGTTTTGACTGGTTCTGGAAAGTGAAACTTCCATGACAGCAGAAAGAGAGGTATAGACAGAGGTATGAAAAGGACAAAGATGTCTCTATACGTAAATCTGGTCAGGAGCAAAGTTTCTAGTACGGGACCTATGACTAAGCTCAAGCTCAAGCTCATGGAGTAAATGTTGAGCAACCTCTCTGACGACCGTCTATCTCCTCCCAGCGAAGCTATGGTTATTAAGTTAGGAAGAATAATTCCATATATAAATCCAAATATTACTGCATTTATCCATATGATAATCGAGTTAGATAGAAAGAAAGCTATTAGGAGAGGAATTGCGATCCCTGCAGAAGTTATAAACAGCTTTCTCCTCCTAGAAGAGCTAAGAAATGGGTTAACGAGAGATGTGGAAATGAACGTCATGACGAACCCCAATGCAGAAAGGGCTCCTACTTCGCTATTAGTGAACAAAAGCTGATATCTTGACAGTAGAGGTAGCGTAGTAGATATCATGTTATTTACGGATCTGGCTGAGACTGTGGCTAAAATTACGACGACTATTAAGTATAGAGAAGACTTGGCGCTCCTGTTCATGGCAGAGGAATACTCCTCAGTAACCTAAAAAGTTACTTGTTTAATTTTTTAGGTATAGAACTATACTTGAGAAAACTAAGGTTTTACATTCACCATTTCTCAAATTCAGCCTTGTTAGTTCTATATATAATTATTTTTAACTAGTACCTCTTTCATTTTGTCTATATTTTTCTTTGTGGTTAAGCGAACTAACTATATGTAAATAATATTAAATGCTTCATTTGTACATAAAAAAAGTCTTTTTCTATTTAAACTGGTGTATCTATATAGGTATAAGCCTATTTATACTTTATATTGTTTTTAGTAAATAATGTTTTTTAAGTTAAAGTGAGAAATGTGAGTAGAGAACCATGCCAAAACCGTATGTAGCTATAAATCAAGTTATAGTAAAGAACGAACCCAAAACTTTTGAAATGTTTCAGAGCGTAGGACCAAAAGTATGTATGACCACAGCCAGACATAAGGGCTTCGTTGGATTCCAGAACCATATAGAGATAGGAGTAGTTCCTATGGGAACAAGATATGGAGCAGCTAAGATGGACATGTTGAAGGAGAACACGACGATGGGATTATATCAGTATACTATGTGGAAGGATTGGAAGGACCACGAGGAGATGCACAGACAAAACTGGAGCAACCTATTTAGACTTTGCTACTCATGTATGTCACAAGTTGTGTGGGGACCTTGGGAGCCATTATACGAGGTAACGATGGCAGATATGCCGTTGAATACTGAAATGACAGACTTCACCGTGATGGTAGGACAGAAGTTCGCGTCCGGAGACGCCTTATCTCTTCCACCAATCTCACAGCCTTATGGGAAGAGAGTTGTAACTTACGGAGAACACGTAGTTAAGGAGGGAATGGAGAAGGAATTTGAGGATACATTAGGAAAGCTTCTACCTATGTTCAAGAGGGCGCCAGGTTTCCTAGGCTACATGGTGCTTAAGGAAATAGGGGCTTCAGCATTAGGCAGCCTTCAGTTGTCAGCCAAGTCATGGCATCAGTTGTTAGAGAGCAGTAACGGTATGGACGTACCAGACCCCAACGGGAACTTCACTCCGGAACAAGGTAGGAACAAGCCACAGAGGTATGTAGTCCACATGGAATGGAGCAGTACCGATGCCGCAATGTTCGGACTAGGAAGGGTGTTCCTCTCACCAGAGTACAGGGAGATCCACGACCAGATAGTAGACACGTTAGTATATGGGCCATACATAAGGGTGCTAAACCCAGTAATGGAAGGAAGCTTCTGGAGGGAATACCTTAACGAAGTAAGTCTGCAGAAGGCAACTTGGTAAGCTATTAGAAGTCTTTTCTCTATTTTTATTTGTTAAACATAAAATTTTCTTAAGAATTATAAGTTATTTCGCTTCTTGATTTATGGATTGAGATATTTTCCTTTTTCTCGTTGTAATTGTTTTTTGTTTCTAGTCATGGCCACTGTACGTTTATGGTAGCTTCTTCCACTCAAAGTGATTCTTAAGCATAATTGAGTAAAACTAAAAACCTCAAAGAACGAGATCTAGATATGGACAGCATCCAGGAAGCCAAGCTTCAACTTAAACAAGGAAACTTGAACTATGCGTATAAGATCATCAAAGACGAGGTAGAGAGACAAGCCTCAAAGGAGGCTTACGAAATTTTGGGCGACGTCTTGATGGAAATGGGCGACTTTGAAGGGGCATTAAACGCATATCAAAATTCTGGGAACAAACTTAAGGTTGGAAAAGCGCTGGTAACTTTAGGTCTTTACAACGACGCGCTCTCCTCTCTGAGCGGAATTGAAGATAAAGAAGCCCGTAAGTTGAGAGCGTTTTGTTTGTTTAAATTAGAAAAATATGAACAAGCCCTATCTGAGATTGAGGACGCCGAGAACTTAGACGACCCTTTACTTTACAAGATAAAGGGGATTGCCGAGTTTAAGCTGGGTAACTTTTCCGATGCAATAAAGGATCTTTCTAGAGCATTGATGCTTTATCACGACGATGCTGATATTTATTACTATAAAGCCCTAGCAGAGGAGCAACTAGGAGATAACAGCAGAGCTGAAAAGGACATAGATATGGCAATAACTCTCAATCCCTATTACGCTGAGATCTACTTAGCTAAAGGTAGGTTGACAGAATCCAGAGGTAAAATAGAGGATGCAATATCATTCTACGGAAAGGCAATATTTCTAAGTCCTTCAATGAGGGAGGCTTACGTTAGAAGAGCCAAAGCATACATGAAGCTAGGAAAGGATGAGCAAGCGTTATCAGACATCAAAAAAGTAAACGAACTAGAAGAAAAAGACAATAGTAAGGAAAAAGTCGAAGATAATAATTCGAATTAGATGTTATGCCACATAGAATTTTCAGATCGTGCTAGCTATAGCAGACAGCTAAACCTATCGGCTTTTTTCTCATTATTATAATACAGTATTACAGTCTACCTTCTTCTCATCTTGGCACTAAACTATGATTTACTCATTGAATTATTCTTAATCTATTGAGATATTAAAATTTACAATGGAGTCTTCTATCGCCCTTCATAAGCTTTAACAGATTTTATAACATCATTAGACAAGTATTATCAGCGTTGTGATATTTTACTTAACCTATTTTTACATCTTCAATTTTATTTCCTTCAGTTACAATATACAGTGTTTATGTCCTTAATAATGGCACTGTTAAAATTCACTTGCTTTCACCTCAACAGTTGAAGATAAATTGCATTAAGATTGAGGAAGAAAAATTCCGCACTCAGATGACTCTATTCCGGGTCTAAAACTTGTTATGTAAACAATAGAGAAAAATATCTCTTCTCAAATTAAAGTAGTCTTTATTATAAAGCTTCGTAGGATGAATGCAATTTCGTCCCTTAAGATTAACATTTATGAGCTTTCTAGTATTTCCTTAAACCTCGGAGCGTCATCGAATGAGAAATGCTATTAAATAGAAGATAGACAAGGTCTCCCTTAATCATCTCCTCAAGCTACTTTACATCGTCATCATTGTACTTATAAGAGTAATTAACTTTACTTTTTTTCACTGCCGTATAGCTTATAATATCTTGCAGTGGTGAGAAACTCATGCCTAAATCGACATGTGAATAATTCAACATCTTATCTATTATATCCTTCAGGGGTTAGGGTTCCAAGGCCTCGTTAGACCCTATGTTTAATGGTTATGTAAAGGAAGTATCTTACTGGAAGACTATATATAATATTCTTGTGTTCAACTTTCTAGCCTCTTGAAGGGTAATTTCTGTAGTCTCATCCTTCTTAAACTATAAGACGCTGAAGGAATAGATGCCTCCAATCGCTGGAATCATCTGATATTTGAAAGATAATCATATACCGTCTAACTTCAGAATTAGTATTAATGATACTATATATATTATATCACATACTATATTCTGAAAATAGGATAATATATTGAAATTATATTAGCCTTTATTCTCTCTTTTTCTATATTAATCTATATAAATTTTATGATAAATATTTTTCCATTCCTGTACTTATTTTTCCGTCCCCCAGTCCCCTCCTCAGTCCTTCCCTTATGATCTCTATGTACTCTTTAGTCGGATTCTTCTCTTCTCTCGTGTCGGACACGTAAGCCATAGCGTAATATACTTTGTCTTTCATATCTCTAATTTCAAATATTTCTCGTTTATATTTAAGCATATGCTGTTCAGCTCTATCTAAAGAATTTAACTCATGGAGGAATGTCTTTACGTTATAGCCGTATATTTTACCTTCAGGGTCTTCTATTAAATTAGCGCAATAGCCGTACTTGCAAGGTACACTGAAGATCATCCTGTAACCATTCAATACAGCAGGAAACTCGTCCAGAATTCTCTTTACCCCCCTGCCTTGGATCACATTACTGTTGGTGTTTTCAGCGTACGAGAAGTAGTTTACGATCTCGGGCATTCCAGCCCACATGGAATAGTTCCCTGATTCAATTATGTCTCTGCAGTTGATTTCCAAGTTATATCTATAAAAATAAACATCGTTTAGTCTGAACCTTCTTCTCTCATCGAAGAACACTGTTGTAGTTTCTCTGACATATAAGTCGTCTTCCCTGCCCATGTAGCCCTCAATAGTATCGAATTCTTTTATAAGTTTCTCGTCAACCTCATAAACTTCTCCCCATACAGAATTTTCTCCCTTAACTATTCCTGGGTAGCTTCCAAGGTCGTACATGCTATAACCTTCTATGTGACCTAAGCCTACAAATCTAGAATTTTTTAAAAAATGATGTAGTTCGAAACCGTATCTGAAAGTTCCGTATACGAAAAGGTACATGTTTTTCTCAGCTTGTATCTACATAGTCTAACCAAAAATCTATTTCTTCCGTAACGTCTCTCTCCTCTTTTCCATCCGTCAGTTTACAGGAATACAAGATAGCCTTATCTCCTTTTACTAAGAAAATGATGATGTACATTTTGTTTGAGTCTCCTTGGCCTCCTGCTTCCTCTATTGACGGCGTTAGAAAGTTAACAATGATTTTGTCTCCTTCCCTTACCCACGAGTAGGAAGGGTTTCCATTTATGAATTTAATTAGCTTGTCTAGTTCTATTTCCTTCAAATGTGTCTGCCCTCTTTACCACTAATTTTAATCCACGTTGTTCTAGAACTACTACTTTCTCACCTTTATGGATGTTTTCATCACTTATAGCTTCCCAGATTTCTCCTTCAATTCTCACGAAGCCAACGTGACCAGGAGTTATATCCCTCTCTACTTCTCCGAACTTTCCTTTGTACGTATAGATATCGCGGTGTCTGGTCTTCAGGATCACGTAAACCATTCTATAGCTTAAATAGCCTATTATGAATAAACTAGGGAGGGAAACTATAGGATCAAATATATATCCAGTAATTACTAAGACAATAATTAAAACAAGGATAATAATTACGGGAATAACAGCCGGATGTGCCATAATTTTAATATAACGTAGCCTTAAATATAAACAATGCTCTCGAATAGAGCTATAGCGTTATTTATTATAATTCTGATCTTCATCCCTTTATCCTCAGCCTTTATGGTTCACTCTCAAGTGGGCGCTAGCTTCCCTATGGGGATATCTACTTTTCCGTTGACTGGTGTACATTACACGAATAAAGTTGAGGGAATCGTAAACGTTTCTTCTCTCAGTATAGGTCAATCCTTTTTCTCCAACGGTCAATTGTTTCAAACTGGAAACGCCTCCCTTCAACTTAACTCTATGGTAGACGGTCTCTTCTGGGCTCAAGACGTAGCTCTAATATGTCAGGAAAGCCAGAATACCTTTGGCATAAGGATGGTTGTCAACTTCTGGAACCTGACAGGACCATTTACAATAAAAGTGAATAATGGCACCATAACTTCCTTCCAAGGATTGGGTGTAATATGCTATTTAGGTCCAAATATAACAGTTAAAACACCGTTTGAGCTTGGGCTATTAATGAGTGAAAACAGCTCGGGGATAAGTTTCAGCTTCTCCTATGACGGGCATAACAAGACTTACTATTTCATTCCAGTTACGGGTTCATTTCAGCTAGGAGGTTATTCTAAGTTGAATTTGCCAAACGATCTCGAGTTCGTATGGGGAGGCCCTGGTGGAGGTAGTATAGTATCCCTTTCCATGAATGCTAGAGCATCTATCCTTTATGAGCAAGGAGGGAAGATGGTATTACCTAGAGAAACTTACTCTATTGGTTTCGATACTGGGGAGTCAGCTGAAGGGGTGAGCGTGAACGCTGACCTATCAAACGTCTTCTCGCCTAAGGTGAACGAAATTTCTGGCGTGGATGATCCTAAGGTACTATGGCCTATTCCGCCATCAATCTCGATATCTCAGAAGAATAGCACGGTAAACGTCACCGTTTCTATAAATGGTAAGGTAATTCCACACCAAAAAGTTGAGATAGAGACTGGTCTTCCATTGTCTCCTATAGCAGAGTCCATAACAGACTACCAGGGGATTGCTGTCTTTCATAATGTAAGTTCCCCATTGTTTGTAGTATACTATCCAGGTAACTTCACGCTTTCATATAGCTATGCCATATCGTCCCCAGCTCTCAACAGTGTATACTCGTCTCTTCAGTCCTATTATCAAAAGCTCTTGAATTTCCTACAGTCAGAGGAGTACTCCTTTAAGAAAGGCTTAACTTCCTTCTTTAATAACGGCAAATATGTGAGCCCCCCAACAAGCGTGAACTATCTCCTTTTAGAATATATCGCAGCTATATCACTTGGGGTGATAATTTCAGCTGTTTTAGTAAAGCTTAAAACTTAATAAAAAAATATATATATATTATGACAAGTGTGTTACCGACTTCGGATATAATAGGATTAGTCTTTCTGTTAATTATAGTATTAGTCTTCGTAGGCTTATCGTTTAGGGTAGTTAAGGAATGGGAGAAAGCCGTTGTCTTGAGGCTAGGAAGGCTCCTTGGATTGAAGGGACCAGGGATAATTTTCTTAATTCCTTTCGTTGACAAACCAATTATAGTAGATTTACGTATAAATAGTGTAGATGTTCCCTCTCAGTCCATAATAACCAGGGATAACGTAAGCGTCGCAATAGATGCTGTAGTTTATTATAAAGTTGTAGATGCGCAGAAGGCTGTCACTACGGTCTTTAACTACAACGTTGCAGTTCTCAACTTGGCACAGACGTCTTTGAGGGACATAGCAGGACAGATGGAGCTGGACGAAATACTCACTAAGAGGGAGAGCATCAACTTGAAATTACAGGAGATACTTGACTCAATAACAGAAGGATGGGGGATAAAAGTCACTCAAGTTACAATAAGGGATATAAGAATATCGCAGGATCTACTTTCTGCCATTGCCAAGCAAGCAGAAGCAGAAAGGCTTAGACGTTCTAGGATAATAATAAGCGAAGGAGAGAAGCAAGCTTCCACAATCCTTGCAGATGCTTCTAAATCATATAGCGCCAATCCCGTTGCTATGCAGTTAAGGTTCTTGGAGACTCTATCTGACGTTTCTCAACGCGGATCGCTTATAGTAGTAGTTCCAGCCGGAAGCGAGCTATACCCAACTCTAAGCACAGCGCTTTCGGCTTATGATTTGAAAAAAGAAGGAAATGGATTAGTAGGACAAACGGGTACGAAGCAAAAGTGATTGAGTTATTCTCAACAAATTTCGCTTATCAAGAGGTAAAAATTGACTAGAAGTCATTTAAAATTGCGAGTACATTTAGCCTAAAGGGGATTAAGGGGGACGAGAGTCTTTCCATAGGGAATTGATAGTCCATCATATGAGAGTTTTTATGTTAAACAGAAATGATATCAAGACCAAGGCTTAGCTGAGGTAGTACCAAGGCTGGGCAACTTACGCCATGGAGAGCTAACCCTCCGTAACCTCTCTGCACTGGGCATCATAGGACGGTTCCGTTCATTGAACCTCGCGGGTGAGGGGGGATCGAGGTCGCTCGAAGAAGCAAGAAATCCTCATCGCGACGTGGGATGTCCCGTCCGTGAGGGCGGAGTAGTTCACTCATTCTCTGAAAAAGTTCTAGAAATTAAACCTAGAAATGAAGAATCCCTCAGACTCATGTATATGTGGGTATGTTCTAGCTACGTGCATGTAAACTTTGGATTTCTTATAACCGTAAAAGGAATCTTCCCAGTCTATTTTAGAAAGAGATTTCAAGTGTTTCTCTGCGTGTTTTTCTCCTTCCTCTGGAAACAGAGAACAAGTGGAAAAGACTGTTGGAACGCCGTAACTCAATGCCATGTCGAGGATTTTATCTTGGATGTTTACAAGTTTCTTAAGCTCAGCTCTGGTTAACCTCAGGAATACAGCAGGATCTGAAGGAAAGGTTCCGCTGTTACTGCAAGGTGCGTCTATCAGTATCTTATCGGCATGTCTCACTGGTATGTTTTCCCCGTCAGCAATTATTAGTTCTACGTTAGATACTCCCCACTTCTTAAGAAGCTCGCTTTGTGTGGTAACACGTCTTATCGATACATCAATTGATATCACTTTGCTCCTGTTTCCGGTCAACTGCTGTATTATTGAGGTCTTTATCCCTGGGGCACCTCCTACTTCCAGAATCGTTTCGTGGGGTTTAGGATTCAGAGCCTTAACGACTAGATAGCTGGATATGTCGTGGGGTATTATGGATCCTTCTCGGAATTCCTGAGTCCTTGAGATAGGGAACATACCTCTGATAACTTTATACATAGGAAATTCCTTCTCCTCTAAAACTATACCCTTTCTTTCTAACGAATTTATTGTTTCGGTAGCATCCCCTTTTAGTGTATTAACTCTAATCCATTCGCTTTTTTTATGTAATCCGCTTATTCCAGTCTCGCCCAGGAGGGGAATGAGCCTCTCCCTGATCCATGTCGGGAAGTGGTAAGGGGTCAACTCTAAATTTCCTTGTTTCACCATATTCATTGCGATGGAGAAGATCTCCTCTTTTTCTCTACATGGATACATTTCCATAACGTAGTTCAACTGTCTCAGAGCGAGAAGGAATAGCTTATACGTCCTCTTCCTGTCTATCCCGCTCCCCATCCTTCTAAAGGCCACGTCAAAGGCGTTCTCGGTAGAGCTACCGTTCTCTATCAACCTGAACGCTTCGACGAATATAGACAATTGTCTATTCCGTATAATGGCCATTTTTTAAAAACCTCAAAAACATATCGTCTCTTATGAGCATACATACATACAGCATGATTATAGTGGATCAGTTTACAAGTTTAACTGACGTTGAAGATTTTCTAACCATAGAGTCTTTAGGTCTTCTCTAGAGAGCCTAAATATTTTAATCTTTTTCCATAAATTTGAGTTTACTACTGAAGAAATTTAGAATAGCAGTTTTTAAGTCTTGTAATTCGTTTGATAAATATGCATGCTAAGGTAAGAGCTATAATATGGGCTCTAGTCATTTCGTTGTCTTTAATTTTAGCGTCCCAATCATCAAATCATTTGTCATATAATCAAAATTACACCCTTCCATCGTATTTTCAGTCGGTAAAAGCTCAAAATCTATTGAGCAAGAATTTTCCTTCCGGTTCAGGGAATAACTCTATTGACGTAGCACTAATTAACGCTACTCCTTTCGATAACTATATAGTGTCCCAAAAGCTCCTTCAGATCAAGGGCGTGGAAAACGCGACCAGCGTAGCGAACGTTTACATAGACTATGCTGAAGCTCTGGGTAAAATTGCAAACCAAACCGGAGATCTCCTCAACGCTTCGGCTTATGCCTTATATTATTTTCCGTCTCATTTTATAAAATATTATATGGGGAGCAATAATTCTCAAGCTTCGCTCCTGAAGGCCTCTAGGGGACTTCCAGGAGAAGTGAAAATATCTAACTATACAGTGAACTTCACTAGGTTTTACTATTCTTTCGCAAAACTTTTTGTAAAAGAGTACAATTCTACAAGGAATGTTACACTCTCTTATGACCTAGCATTTAAGGAATCTCTGAAAGGCGTAAACCCGGTAGGGCTTGTAGCGCTTAAATATCTCAATTCAAGCGATTACACCAACATAACTTCTATCGCAGAGTCGGTTTCAAAGGAGACTGGGATTCCAGAGAGGGAGGTGGGCTTCCTCATCTTTAAGCCAGTTAATGCTAGCAATAGCCTACTTTATGAGGTTATTACTCCTCCTTCGTCTTTGATCTCTCAGTATGTAGCTCATAACGTGAGCGTGGTTTTCATCTATACCAGTTACTCTCCAGGCTTCTCGTTCAAGAACGGGACCTATCCTGACGGAGTGATATCTAACGAGGTCCAGAAAGTTGTAGGTAGCGTCTTTCATGGTAAATTCTACGTTACTGGGACAGCTCCTATAATACAGGAACTCTCTTCCTCTGAGGGATCAAGACAAGGGATAACTTTTGCGCTAGTTTTCATCGCGCTTCTCCTAGTGATAGGAATATACTTTAGATCGATAGTAGCTCCTATCATCAGCTTATCCTTAATAGGTCTCTCAGTTTTGATGGGATTTGCAGTAATTTCCATCGTAGGCATTTTAAAGGGTAGTGTGAGCTTCGAGATAGTAGAACCCCTCATTTCAGTGATCATGGGTATAGGAGCAGATTATAGCGTATTTCTTTTATCGCGTTTTAAGGAGGAGCTTCAAAAGGGTAAATCTTCTGCAGAAGCCATGGCTATCTCCGTGTCTACCTCGGGTAGGGCCATACTTATAT
The DNA here is from genome assembly GCA_002495845.1 of Sulfolobus sp. UBA167. Taxonomy (GTDB): domain Archaea; phylum Thermoproteota; class Thermoprotei_A; order Sulfolobales; family Sulfolobaceae; genus Sulfuracidifex. The sequence goes on along the minus strand of DAHF01000014.1, from coordinate 8,266 downwards.
CAGGCATTGCGGTTACTGCAGTCTTCTCGTCCTTCGTTTTCGTCCCATACTTAAGGACGTGGGGTCTAGTCATAGCTCCAACGATCCCGCTTACGTTACTTATCGCAGTAACTCTTCTGCCATTAGTTTACATGAAGCTTGGCAAGAGAACTTTCTGGCCCGCACATGTTGAGGCTAAGTCCTCAAATAAAGTCGTAGAAAAGGTAGCAAGGTTTTCGTTGAGTCACTCAACTGGCATCTTAGTGGGCGTATTGATCGTTGGAATTGCAGCAAGTTTCTTCGTCCTCNNATGAACTTCAACGAGACCTCAGCCCTTCCAGATTACCCTGCAGTTCAAGGTCTAAACGTCATAGACGACGCGTTCGGTCATTCATTCATTAATCCGATCTTAATAGTAATTCATTCTAATGATAATTTTAACACTTCATTTCTAATGAGGATTTCAAACATAGAAAGCAACATTTCTCATATGAATGGCGTAAAGCAAGTCTTTGGACCTGTCCCGAGCAATTTCAATGGTACCTATAACCAGGAGGTAAGGGAATTGATGAAGGAAAATATTGGACTGGACAACAAAACAGCGCTTATAACTGTTATCATGAACTATCCTTCGGACAGCAAACAAGCGTTCTCTCTGGTTTCAAACATAGAGAAAGAGGTATCTAACATTGGATATATAGGAGGAACTACCTCAACTTATATGGACTTGGAAAGCTATTTAATGCCCTATTATGAAGGGATTACGATAGCCCTTCCTATAGTGCTCTTCATAGTACTGTCACTTTTCATGCGTTCGTTTAAGATAGGATTAGGCATGGTCTTAACTATTATCTTAACTATAGTTTCCTCTCTTTCATTAGTTTATATCGCATATGGAATAAATACTTCTACTGGAGTTATATTTTTCATTCCCTTGATAGTTTACGTTCTGATGATGGGGCTAGGTAGCGATTACAGTGTTTTCATCCTGAGCAGAATAAGGGAAGAGGAGAAAAAGGGAAACGAGCCTATAATTAAGGGCATAACTCTATCGGCTGGAGCAGTAACTGCATTGGGAGTTATATTAGCTGCATCGTTCGGCGTGCTAATAACGGATCCCATTTCTATCATCTCTGAATTAGGGGCAGCAATAGCGTTAGCGGCTTTAGTAGACACATTTATCATAAGGCTTAGCGTATATCCTGCCATTTTGTCAAAGATAATAAAATCAAAGATAAAAAGTAAAGAATAAACACTTGTTTTTAACCTTATAAAATTCTCTTTTCTCAGCCTATCTAATCCTTTAACGCAATCTTTCTAACAAACATCCGTTTTTGAATAAATATTTAAATTAGTCAATTCCAAATCAATATAGTAGATAACAATGACTATGGTTGAGGCTCTAAACAAACTTATGAAAGGCAAAAAGTTAAACGGAGTTACGCCCAAGAGGATTTCGTATTATCCCTTTCTTAATGCCGTAAAGGACAAGGACATCGATTTACTTTCCAAGAGAAGCAAGAGGGATTTAAATAATTCCTTAGAAAAGCTATATTTCGAGTGTAGAAACTATTTAGACAAATATTCTAAGAACCGTTACATATGTAAATGTGGAGAACGTTTTTCATCCGCAGAAGATTTTTACAAACACGTTCTATCTCAGCATGTGGAGTCTAAGCAATTGATAAGCTAATTTTATCAGAATTAGGCGTAATAATTTTCCTTTATATTTAAACTCATTATTGATAATTAGTTTTTTATGTACTATCAGTAGTTAAGAAGCACGTTTTGGTAAGTCTATTGATTTCTACGTGATTCTTCCTTAGCTTTCTTAACATGCTTTCAAAACTGATCTTACTTTTCATGAGTCCATGTAATCAACTAAGCTTTTAGTTGTTAATAGAATGAGAGTTTAATTGAAAGAATTATAGAGTTATCTGTAGTACACCTTGAAGAATTAACATAAGTATTACTTACGTAACTATCGTAAGGTTTATTAATGATAGTGTCTTAACCCTTATTTAGGGAAACCGATATGGTAATGGTAAAGTTCAAGTATAAAGGAGAAGAGAAAGAGGTAGATACTTCAAAGATAAAGAAGGTCTGGAAAGTAGGTAAGATGATAAGCTTCACCTACGATGAGGGCGGAGGAAAGACTGGAAGAGGGGCAGTGTCTGAGAAGGACGCTCCAAAAGAGCTTCAAAACATGCTAGACAAAAAGTGAAATTTTTAAGTTATATAACTTTTCTTTTTTGATAGTTTTATTCTGTTTCCTTTATTTCGCTTGTCTTCCTTGTACTAATTTCAAGAGAAAGAGTGAGTTCACTTTATAAGCGATAAATAACTGTTTAAGTTTTGGCGGAATGGCCCAAAATTCTTCCTCTAAAAATCTTTTCATAAGGCAATCATCGGGTCTAGTTAGAGAAGTAAGCCCATGGTCTTCATCCCTAGCGACCTTTGGTTTAGTGACAGGAGGAGTTCCGATTTTGATTATAGAATGGATGTTTCTTTCTCCTGGAGCTAATTTGCCACTCTCGTTTGCCATCTCTTTGTTGCCGACCCTTGCAATGGCATCATTATTTTTTATATCTTCCGTATCTATGCCCAGAGCAGGAGGAGATTACGTCTTCAACAGCAGAGCTACAAACCCCATTATAGGCTTTGTGAATTACTGGGGTCTTTGGATAGCTTTTGCTCTGTCCTTAGGGGTATACAGCTTTTATGGAGCCCAGTGGTTTGCTTATTTATTTACCGGACTAGGGATTTATTATCATAATGCGTCTTTTCTCGCTCTAGGCAATTTCTTTGATAGTAAACTAGGAGAAGTATCCTTAGGTTTAATAATAGTAGTTTTCAGTAGCATAATTGCGTCTATGGGTAAAAATCATTGGAAGTTCATATTATATGGCGGTTTCATCTCTATTACAGCAACAATAATAATGTTCGCAGGCTTAGCGACTATAACTCCTTCTTCGTTTGCGAGTAGCCTCAGCTCCGTATCAGGATACCCAAACGCTTATACAGAGGTCATATCGAACGCAGAGTCTAACGGTCTCTCATTCTTCTCACCCCTTTCGGCTACTCTTCTAGCCCTTCCAGTTGTATGGTACTACTATTCTTGGTACAATTTGCCTGCTTCATGGAGCGGAGAGATGAAGAGTGTCAAGAAAAACGTGTTTTACTCAATCATGGTGACGATGGGAATAGTGGGAGCTTACTATGCTCTTTTTGCGTTCCTTAATGCCCACGCATTCGGTCAAAAGTTTCTGACTTCTTGGTCTTACATCGAGTGCAATGGAGTCTCTGACCCAATTTACTCGAAGTTCCAAGACATAGGACCTTTTACTCCGTTCTTCGCTTTAATTGTAGACCATAACGTTTTCCTTTACTTGATCATGTTCATAGCACTATGGCTCCCGAACTTCTATAGCAACCCACCACTTATAGTCGCATTAACAAGGTATATGTTTGCTTGGTCATTTGATAGAATATTTCCAGAGTGGATGGCAGATGTTAACGATAAGTATCACATACCGCTAAAGGCTACTATATTAGTATCTATAATAGGCCTTGCTGGGGTATTGATGTATGCTTATCTTCCACTCATCTCGACGGTTGACGTGACTGTGATATTTCAAATAGGTTATGCGGTTTTTGCACTTTCTGCCGCCTTAATGCCTTTCTTAAAGAAGAGAGTTTATGAGAACGCAGTTCCCTTCCAAAGGAAGATCATGGGAATCCCATTAATATCCGTCATAGGGTTCCTGACATTTGCTTTCTTAATGTATACATTATCAATAACTTGGGGGAATCAGTTCCTTTTGCCTGTGAATATTCCTACAATAGGATCTTTAGTTGCGATTTATGGCTCTGGAGTTCTAATCTACGCTCTGGCGAAATTTTACACTAAGAAAAGAGTAGGGATTGACATGACCAAACTCTTCGAGGAGATTCCACCAGAGTAAATCTTTAAACTTTTTTATCTTTCCATTTGTTTTGCTTTTTGGACTTGTTGAATTTCAGCAAACGTTCAAGAGATCCCACGAGCTAAAATTGTAGAACTTGACATCAATTGAAAGAAAGATAATAGTAATTTAATGTAAATATATTCAAGAGATCAACTAAGCACATTTGTTTTATCCTGATTTCTTTCCCTTTCTTCTCTTCATTTAGTTTATCCATGTGATCACACGTAAATTCCATGTCATCTTATTAAGATGAGGTGAATTCTTGTCGTTTTCAACGGGTAAAAGATAAGGGCTTGATGTATAATGTTTAGTCTAAAACATAATAAAAATAAAAACCTTGCTGGCTAACAATAACAAGGTGAAATAAGATAGCCGTCCAAAGGGAGGTTCTTTTAGGGCGTGCTAAAGAAGTCATAGATAAGTGTGAGAGCGACGGAGTCACATTAAGGCTTATAGGAGGAGCCGCAATAGCCATGATTGCAGAGGAAGGATCTAAGATCTTTGCACGCCAATATAAGGACGCAGACTACTTCGGGATTTCGAATCAGAGCTCAAAGATATCCTCGGTACTAGAGAAAATAGGTATGACGCCTAATAAGAGATTCAACGCACTCCATGGCAGCGTGAGGCTTATGTTTTACGATCCCGTTTTAGAGACAACGATTGATGTATTCCTGGATGAATTTAATATGTGTCATAAAATAATTTTAAAAAATAGATTGAATGTAATGAAGTATACTATTCCTACCTCAGATTTACTTTTAAGTAAAATGCAAATAGTTAAAATCACTGAAAACGATTACAAGGATATTTTAGCGCTTCTCCATGATGTTAACATTGGAGATAAAGACGACGAACACAGCCTGAATGTAGATTATATAACAAAAATTTTATCTGATGATTGGGGTTTTTACAAGACATTTTCCATAAATGTAGACAACGTCAAAAAGTACGTTTCGACCAGCTATCCAGATTACTTTAGTCTAGTGAGCAAGAAGTTAGATCAAATCATGGAGGAGGTAGAGAAACATCCTAAATCTATGAAGTGGAAAATGAGATCGAAGATAGGAGAAAAGGTCAAATGGTACGAGGAACCAGAAGACGTTAATACTAATTTCGTGTAAAATCGATAAAGAAACTTATAGGAATACTTACATTAGAGATAATACAATAGCGCTATAAAGAAATTGTATCAGCTATAACTTGATTTTCAGTGAAAACTTATTTTCTAGAAGCTAACAACTCTATGCCATCTTTAAGTAGTTCAAAAGCTGATGGATGAGGAGGTATGAAGTCCATAAGCTGAGAAAGAGTAAGATGCATCCTAATCATAAGCGATGCCATTGATATTACATCTTCAGCTCCTTCCATGAAGGCTTCTGCCGAAATCAGCATATCATTTGAAGAACATAGCTTTAGGAAACCCTGAGTTTCTCTCTGTATGATCTCCCTTCCATTAGTTACGGCTTGCAATTTTACACAGTGGCCTTCCATTATCCCAGTGTAAGCTATCTCTGGTTTAGTGTAAACTACATGAGGAATTGCTTCTCTATTGAATTGAATCTTGCTCCCTGTAGCATTAGATCCTGCTATCTTTCCTGCATGAATAGCTGAGTGAGCTGTATGAGTTCCAATTACATCGCCTGCAGCATAAACATTGTTTACTCCCGTTCTAAGATACTCGTCAACCTTGATGTATCTATCTTTCGGTAGATCTATTCCTTCAGTGGCGGGGTACCTCCCGAAGCTCTTCAAGATTCTCTCTAAGCCTAAACTACTTCCATCGCTCAATAACAGAGAAAAGGAATCTCCGCTTTTGGTTATTTCTTTGACCTCAGTGTTTAGAAGAACTTTTACGCCTATTTTCTTAAAGAAATTTGTAACGGAAGATTTCATGTCATTATCTAAGTAGTTCAACAGATATGGAGATTTATCTATCAAATACACCTCCTTTCCTAACTCTTTCAGCATCCATGCAGACTCCAATCCTCCAACGTCTCCTCCTATGATACCTACACTCTTAAAGGAAAGATCTATATCATGCAAGTCTTCGCTATAAATTATCCCCTCTTCTCTTTTTCTGTCCGTTCCAGTAGTTATTATCACTGTATCTGAGTCAATAGTTTCGTTATTTACATTAACCTTTCCAGATCTTAGAAAACCTTTTCCGTGAACTACGTTAATGTCCATACTTTCTAGCATCGATTCGATTCCTTTGCTTAGTCTTTCTATAGATCCCCTTGCTAGTTGTTGAAGAATATCAGTAGAAATAGTGGAGCTTCCTCCAAGCTTTTCCATTGAGTCCTTTATCTTCAATGGGTAAAGCATTGATTTTGTTGGAATGCATCCATAAAGTGTGCACGTACCACCAAGCTTATCTTCTTTTTCAATTAAAGTGACTTTGGATCCTCTCTTGGCTGCTTCTATTGAGGCATATATTCCTGCTGGTCCGCCTCCTATGATTGTTATCATATGATTCAATATGACAAGTAGATATATATAAATAAGTGACATTTTTACAGCAACGTATAAAGTAACGAAAAATTTTCTACAAAGAGGCAATCTAGACTCATCTAGAGAAATAATTTTATAGAAAAATGATTTTTAACAGAGAAGAAAGATATCCTCTTATTTTCTAATTTCTAGAAGTATTTTAGAAGCATTTTATAAAATCTTAGTATTCAAAGGAAAGAGCTTTGTTTTACTTGGATAAGAGTACCATCTTCATTTAACATGGAATATCATTATTATAAGCTAGGCGTTCTTGACAAGAGGAATTAGTTATAAAGAAGCAAGAGTTCCCTTAAGTTAAATCTGTGCTTTGTGGACTTGTTGAATTTCAGCAAACGTTTAAGAGATCCCGCGAGCTAGAATTGTAGAACTTGAGATCAATTGAAAGAAAGATAATAGTAATTTAATGTAGATATATTCAAGAGATCAACTAAGCATTAAATCTGAACTTCTATTTATAGAACTTTTTTTCTTGCTTTTAACATGTTGATACAAAAAGATAGTTTTTTTAATAAAAAAGATTTGATATTTATTTTTTCATTAAAATAAATTATTTTCTTTTAAGCAGAACCACGCAAAAGTTTATAAATAGACAGCAGACCACTTTACTATGAAACCATTGATAGCAATCGATCTAAATTCCAACATTAATGACGAAGTTCTGAAGCCATTCTTAGTTGAGATGTTCGAGAAGTTTGGAGCTCTAGATGTTGTCTTCATAATGGATGATGAAAGCCTAGTAGAAGTGGAGCATAAGATAGTCCATACTTTCTATAACGTAACTGATGTTATAGAGAATGTAAAGTTTCTAAGGAAACTATCAGATAGGAAGAAACTTTCTCTTCATGTTAGTAGCTTGGTTTCATTAAACCAGGAATTAAAGAAATTTCCCCTTATAGTAGTTACAGATAGGCCTTTAAAACCTAAATTAGATCAATTAATGTTTGTATTTGACGGTAATTCCATAAAATCATCCAATAAGAAATTTATCTTGTCCGAGAACAGAGATGCAGAGTCAGAATGAATGCTTCTTCATGCTATAATCAAATACTAATGTTGCTTTTCACCAAATAAAAATGAGAGAGTTTTCACTTCTAGTATGAATGAATAAAGGTGTTTAGAAGAAAAGATATTCTTTTAAATGAGATATCTTATAATCTGGTTATGGATCAACATTATATTAGCAGAAAGTTAATCGTGGCTAAACCAAGTGATCCTTTAGTGGATGTTGCAAAGAATATGTCACTTTTGAACATCAGTGCACTTCCGGTGGTAGATGAGAAAGGTAAACTCATAGGAATCTTAACCGAAAGGGATGTAACAAGGGCTGCTGCAGATGGCAATCTGAATACCGTAGTTAGCGACTATATGACAAAAGACGTGATAGGCATAGACATGGCAGCAGATGTCCAAGATGCAGCTAAGTTAATGATTGATAAAGGTATTAGGCACTTACCTGTAATAGATAAGGGGAAGGTAGTGGGTATAATTTCCATAAGAGATGTGGCAAAAGCTATAATTCAGATTTAGTGAGGCATAATGCCAGAAGAAAAAGCAGAAGAGGTTGTTAAAAAACTGGATCTTTCTTCTTATCCTTGTAGCGTAGAAAGGCTATATACAGCGATCTCACTATTTCTATCAGGTAAAATTACGGAGGAAGGTTTTATGAGATTTTTAGGGAGGCGAACGGAATTTGAAGTTAATCTTCTTAAATATCTTAAGGAGATCAGAGATTAATTGAGATATACGTCAAATAGTTGCTTAGATATATCCTTCTAGATGTCAGAATAACTTCTCATTAAGAGCTA
>DAHF01000107.1:8140-8334 GCA_002495845.1 Sulfolobus sp. UBA167 | reverse complement strand
CTAGAGGACTTGCCTATCATCTGCATGACGTGTATGTCTTCCATCACGACCTCGTAGTGCTCAGCGAACCACTTACCTAGTTTCATGTAGAGATCTCTCCTTAGTCTTTGAAGATGTTCGTAAGCCTTAGTCAGCGTAAGCACAGAAGCGAAACCCTACGGTAGGCATTACTCGTATATTGATCGTTCTTACAT
>DAHF01000107.1:7057-8121 GCA_002495845.1 Sulfolobus sp. UBA167 | reverse complement strand
CCCCTTAAACCCCACTAAGATAAAAATCACAATAAAACGAAATGTTCACGCTAGAACTTCTAAGTTTTCGAGTATTCTCCCGTTTTCCATGAAAACTATCTTATCAGCTATTCCTTTAAAACATTTAATATCATTAGACAGTAGCATAATAGATTTACCGTCAAGAGACCATTCCCTAATAAGCTCCTTCAACAATATCATGTTTTCTTCACTTAGCTTTGACTCTATCCTGTCAAATATCACGTTATTGGGCTCCTTAAGCATTACGAGGGAGATTAGGAATCTTGTGTGGACTTTTTCGTCCACCTCTTCGTATTTCATGTCCTCAAACCCTTTAAGCTCTAGTAGCTCAAAGAAGTCCATTTCTTTCGCCTTTATCTCCTTCTTAGACATGGAATTCTTTCTTCCTATTCTTTCAAATATTTGATGCAGAGTTAAACCCTTTACTCGAAATTCTCTTGGTAAAAGGCAAACTCTGGAGATTACTTCTCTCCTATTTTCATTCACGTCTATCTCATCAACCTTCACCGTCCCTTTGTCAAAATCCATGATTCCCGCAATTATCTTTCCTAGGGAGCTAATTTCAGGGCTCTTTCCTATTACTCCCACTACCTCACCGTCGTCAATTGTTAAGGAAACGTTATCTAGCAATTTCTTGTTCTTGTAAATCTTTGTTACTTCATTAAGATTTATCATTAAGACAGTATTTATCGGTCTCCTATAAAAGAGGTAATCTTAGTTCGATCTATAAAACAAATTAAATCTTTCATTCCAATTAAAAATAAGTAAGAAAGCTTAAGAGAAAAAACTTGACTTTTAACCTATGACACAGATGGAATTTCCGTAATACTGATAATTCGCTATGGCGTTATACCATTCGACTTTCTTTGCGTAAGACCTCAATAAGTCAAGCTGTCCTGATCCTCTCTTGTTTTCACCATTTAAATCGATTTTTCCCATTTAATTTTCGCCACATTACTCTTCTTGTGATAAATTATTAAGTCTTTCTTCTGAGAATTTCTTGATAATTATTAAGACTAATGTAAACTACCCCGCCCTAATGG
>DAHF01000107.1:6831-7013 GCA_002495845.1 Sulfolobus sp. UBA167 | reverse complement strand
CCCTGATCTACTTAGGATGTTCAGAGAAGCGTCGTAGTCGCGATTAGATCCAACCGCAGTTGGGACAAGCGAACACTCGATGAGAGAGACAGATCTTCCTTCACGTGCCTACAAGCACACGTCATCGACGTGTAAGCGGGGTCGACTAGGAGGAGCTTTTTCCGTGTTTCTCCAACTGATAC
>DAHF01000107.1:0-6736 GCA_002495845.1 Sulfolobus sp. UBA167 | reverse complement strand
CTCAGCGAAGTACCTACCTAGTCTTATGTAGAGATCTCTCCTTAGGTCATGAAGACGTTCGTAGGCCTTAGTCAGCGTAAGCACGGAAGCGAAACCTTAAGGTAGGCATTACTCGAATATTGATCGTTCTTACATTTAAANNGGCTATCCATCCCTCAAGAAGGGGCCTTCTGCCCCCTTAAACCCCATTAAGATAAAACTAAATTTAAAAAAAACATGTACAAGATTCTAGGTTAAATTACGAACCTTTTTAATTTCAAATCCGATTCTTACCTACATGAGGGGAAAGCAGTTCCATTTGATCTTGATGCCTACTGAGAAATGCAACTTCAGATGTGTCTATTGCTATGAGTCCTTCGTGATACCTAAGATGCTTCAGAATACAGTCAACAAGGTGAAGAAGTACATGGACTCCCTTTTCGAGGAAGGATACAGACTTGTGATAGAGTTCTTCGGCGGGGAACCGATGGTAGCATACGACGTAGTAACGGATTTGTTAATGCACGCAAGAGGTAGAGACTATGAAGGGATGATGACGACAAACGGGTATCTGCTGTCTAAGGACAAATTCGTGAATCTAGTTAACCTGGGAGTTACTCGTTACCAGATCACATTTGATGGAGAGGAGAGGTTCCACGATAGGGTTAGGCCTACAGTAGGCGGGATGGGTACTTTCAATGTCATACTCTCTAATCTGAGGTCTGCCATGAAGACGGACCTCGACTTCGAGATTCTAGTTAGGATGCACCTCCACGGAGGTCAGGTGAATTCAATCAAGTCCTTGGTGGACACGTTGGAGGAATTCAACGATGACTCAAGGTTCAAGTTCATGTTGAGGCCGATAGCCCACCTGGGCGGGCCTTTAGATCACACGATAAAGTTGCCAACCAAGGAGGAGTTCGAGGAGGCCTCGCTTTACGCTAAGAAGTTGAAGAGGCTTGAATCGTTCTTCACTTTAAAGGACGAGGATTTACCTATGTGTTACGCGTCCTCTCCAAGGTCCTTGGTGATAAGGTCTGATGGGACTCTGGCTAAGTGCACTGTGAAGCTGGACTCCGAAGTTAACAAGATAGGATATTTAGACGAGGATGGTGTACCCATAATAGACGCTAAGAAGATGATGTTTTGGACCAGGGGACATCTTACGGGTAGGCCGGTAGAATTGTCATGTCCAGCGAGTGAGTGAAAATGAAGGTTAGCTTCCTTGACCTCGGCGCCCTTAACGTGAAGATGGGCAAGTTAGACGTGGAAGAGAACAAGTGTGAAGTCTACACGTTACCGGTCCTCACTCTCATGGAGATGATGGACGTAGAGATGGATGACGTGCAGAGGCTTTTCAAGGTCAACGACGAATCGCAAATCAGGGGTAAGACGAAGGAAGTCCTTGAGCTCATTAGCAAGATAGCCTCTCCATTTATGGACTCAGAATACGTGATACTGAGCGGGAGCTCCCTCGGTAAGGACATGAGGCAGACCTTGGAGAACAGGATGCTAATCACACGTCATTTGACCGGAGCCAAAGTCATGGTATACACCTCTGATAGGAGGTTCACAGACCCAGAGCCAACCAGGGAGGCTATGGTATCGCACAAGGGAGGGGTCAAAGCGATAGCGGAGCAATTCTATTCTTCCCCCGTGAGCGAGATGGGGACTTCCTCGCTTGTTGTTTTCTCCTCCAAGGGGAAGCAGGAGATACTAAAGCTAGGTCTGTTCAGCTCACTTTTCGGGATGGACTTGTCCTTCATGCTGTGGGGACACCTACACCTCTATAAAGAGACTAACTCCCTTCTCATAGATTTGATGCAGACCCTTTCGATCTCAAGCGAGGAATACAGAAGAATCTATGAGTCTACGTGGGAGAAGCTAACGAGGGGTATTCCTTCCTTGAGATACGCTAAGCCGAGGGAGGACGTTGAGGAGAGGATGATGATGGAAATTTACGGTGACATATACGCCGACTTCACTATGGTTAACAGACCTACCTTAAGGGTGATATTCAGGAAGTTCATGAAGGAAATTCAGAATCGTATCTTGAAGTACGTAGTTGATAATTCGACTTTAGACAACTTGGAGGATGATTCTATCATAGTGGCAGGATATGGTGAGGACTTGCTTTCAGACACACTTAAGGATGTGTTTGAAGTGAAGAAGTTGTCGTCGTTACATAGCGTGGAGATGTCTATCTATGCAAGTGAGGTGGGCTCCCTCGTTGACTTCCTGAAGTACAAGGGGATCGATGTAGACTTGAAGGGAATGAAAGTCAAGGTCAAGGATGAATTCACTAATACATAGAGATTTCAGAGGTAAAGTAGTACGAAAAAAGGACTAAGTCGTCTTTATTACTCTAGAAGTAACAATAAATAGTCCTATTTAATTGTATCAATTAAGGTAAATCTGATACGCAGTCAAACAGGAAACAAAACAGTGTGTATGTGTCTCTTATCTGTTAAAGGCATAAGGGAGGACTTTGAGAGGAGAAAGAAACTAAAAAGGGTTGACCTTGAGGGTGGTTAGTTTACTCCTTCAATTTATTTCTTATGGATAATATAGCAAATTAGTATAGGANNAAGATTTCTTGAAAAATATTATTTAAGAATGATAGTGTAAAAAAGTGTATATATATACATTTACAGAGATATATTATCTTGCTAAGAATAAGTTGTCTTATGGAGTCGTTAAATCTCAAACTTCCTTTTACAGCTTTATTAATTGAAGTATTTTTGCACATTTTTTACCAGGAGATAACCTAAATAAAGGGATATGAACACGGCAATCCCCAAAATGGCATAGAAGGCGAAACCGTTTTTTATATAGAGAATGTCGAATAAATATATAAAAACAAAGACGAATACTATTTCCACCGCATAAACTAAGCTTCTGAACCCTTCAGTGGTCATTTGTATCACCTTTAGGTAAAACCATAAGGAGAACGAAAGGGATCGAGTCAAGCGAGATAAGGATACCGTTTGTATAAAGAGTAAAGCCCTCTAACACTCCTAGGAAAATGACGTAAAAAGTTACAATGAAGAGTAGCCTGAGCTCAATCCTAGGCAACTTAAAGAGCTTGGTCGAGTCCACGACCTCGTTTTCAGCTACTCCAAGGACTACTAACGCCATGATGCCTGCTAATGCAAAGGAAAACATCATCAAGGTGAACACCGCGTAAATTTCAAGCATACGCGCTCTGCCTCGTCTTTTCTTTAAAGGAAGAATAGTAAGACAGCAACTGTGGGTTCACACTAGGCTTTATCATGGATATTGATTGTTCCAAATCTTCCTGTTTTAGCATCGGCTTATCTCCCTCAATCATGCTACGCCTAATAGCCAGGAGTACAGCCCTGTTTACGGCTCCCCTTATGTCAGCGGGAGTATAAAATTGGCTCAGCCTAGCCAATCTCTCGTAGTCTATGTCACCATGTAAATGTCTGGATATCATGAAGGCAAAGAGCTTCTTTCTACCTTCTTCGTCCGGAGGGGGTATGTAAATTAATTTCTCTAACCTTCCGGGCCTTAGTAAGGCTAGGTCGAGTATGTCAGGTCTGTTCGTGGCTGCTATCACTACTACCTGCTCGTCCCTCTTTCTAAGCCCGTCCATCTCAGTGAGAAGTTGGCTCACCACCCTTTCAGTTACTCTGTTAGGGTCACTGCCCCTAGCCGAAGCTAGCGAGTCTACTTCATCAAAGAATACTACCGTGGGGGAGTATTGCCTAGCCTTCTTGAAGACCTCTCTGATTGCCCTCTCGCTCTCTCCGACCCACATGTTGAGAAGTTCTGGTCCGTTCACCGCAATAAAGTTGGCTCCGCTTTCGTGAGACACAGCCCTGGCCAGCATGGTCTTTCCCGTCCCTGGAGGACCGTAGAGGAGCACCCCGCTCGGTAGTTCTGCGTTAATATAATCGTAAATTTCCTTGTTCTTGAGAGGCCATTCAACTACTTCCTTTAACTCCAACTTCACGTCCTCTAGTCCCACAATGTCTTCCCAAGAGGTGTTGGGTATCTCCAGTCTGAACTCCCTCAAAGCTGATGGTTGAACTGTCTTGAGTGCAGACATGAAATCGGACTCGCTTAACGTCAAGTTCTCGTAGTTTGGCTCCCTCTTGAGCGCTATCATCATTGCTTCTCTGACTACTGCCTCTAAGTCGGCCCCGACATAACCATGTGTCATTTCTGCTATATTCTCTAAATTAACGTTGCTTGCAAGCTTAAGCCTTCTAGTGTGTATCTTCAAAATGTCGAGCCTCTCCTTAGCTCCAGGGACTGGGATTTCAATCTCCCTATCGAACCTGCCCGGCCTTCTTAAAGCTGGATCTATGGCATTTGGCCTATTAGTAGCACCTATGATGAGCACTCCTGATCTAGAGCTCACTCCGTCCATTAGCGTGAGGAGCTGTGCAACGATCCTCCTGTCAGCCTCAGAGGAGGCTACATCTCTGCTAGGAGCCATAGCGTCAATTTCATCTATGAACACTATTGACGGTGAATCGTGAAATGCTTGGTCGAATATTTCCCTTAGCCTTTTCTCGCTCTCTCCGTAATATTTTGACGCCACTTCGGGCCCACTTATGTAGAAGAAGCTAGACATCATAGAGTTAGCCAAAGCCTTAGCTATGAGAGTCTTTCCCGTCCCAGGAGGACCGTAGAGGAGCACCCCCTTCGGTGCCCTCAAACCGAAGAGCCTAGGTATCTCGGGCTTCAAAAGGGCTATTTCAGCAATCTCCATGAGGGTTGATATTTGGTCTGAAAGTCCCCCGACCTCATCTAGCGTAACGAAGGAGATGTCCTTCTGGGTCAGTCGAAGGCTTGAGCTAGTTATGTTAATCTTGGTCTCCCCCGTGATCATTCCCACTTCTCCCCTAGGGGCCATGGAAACTACGACGAATTCTCCTTCCTTGGTGCTCACCACGTTTCTTAACATAATTGGTCTGCCCCTAAGTTCCAAGCTAATCTTCCTTTCATCGAACTGTTTCTGAACTGTTGGCGATAATGAGACGTAATCGAGGTCAACCGGAGTAACTTTCTTTATTAACACCTTCTCACCGCTATTTACAGCAAGAGCTTTCAAGTCCTCCTCGTTTACCTCTATCTCCCTTGAACTACCCTCCATCACTGTAAGGGGAACTATTCTCTCGCCGTACACTATCACCACGTCACCAGGTACAAGCGAGAGCTTTACCATTTCCTCTCTCTGCATCCACGCTATTCCCTTTCCTTTTCTCTTTGTTGAGAAGATGGATATGACGTGAGGCTCTACTTCCATAACTAAGTTTTCGTTTCCATGTTTATTAGGTTTAACTTCTTATTTTCTATTTTTTAAAAAAGAAAACGAGTAAAAAAGGTTTGTATATAATTTGGGTCCTCGCCGAATAGCTATAATAGTTATATGTGATATCTTTATCTCTAGACGTCAGGTTTCAATCTTGAATTCCCTTTTTGGGCAATTTCGCCTCTCTCAAGGGCTTCTCCTGTCTCTGAGACCTTGGCTTCTTTCATGCTCACCGAGCCTCCTTGAACTACTCCAGAGCCTGACCGCGTGATTTCACCTTCAGTGGATATTTGTTTTATCATCCCGTCTGCAGGTAAGGCAAGAGGCATTTCGTCCTCTTTGTACCCTTCCCTCCTCATTCCAAGTCTCTCTAACGCAATGGTCTGAACAGCCCACATCGGAATATCGGTCTCCTTAATCTTTTCACCATAAAGTAAAGTCAGAATCAAGTTGTATGCGAATATTATAGTAGCGAAACCCGCAAGCCATCCTCCTATCATTGCCATCTGATAGTACACTTCATAGAACGCAGGCCAAGCTACTTCTCTTCTGATTGCACCATAGAATCCAGCAATCGCGAAGGCTGTCACTAGGAGTCCCATTCCTCCTTGCCAGCCCCAGAAGTGCAACCATCCCAGCTTTTCGCTGTACCATTTCTTTCCCCAAAGATGAGGCCCAACCACGTAGAGTACTCCTAATAGTCCTCCGACAGAGTATAGTGCTAACATTATGTGGAAGTGGCTTGGAAGCCACAATGAGTTATGTACTGTAGGATCTACGCTAGGGGTAGGCTGTGTTGGCTCTGCTTGTATACCTCCTATTATGTTCCACAAGGCAGCTGCATATATGAATGCAAGTCCCGCGTCCCACTTCAGTTTCCTCGGGTCTCCTAAGGTTATGAAGAAGAGCAACCATAGCGCAGCGAAAGGTATTGCGATGAGTGCAGTCGAGGTCTGAGCAAATATGTCTCTGAGTATGAGAGGCCATGGGTCGTCTACTAGATGATGGACGTATACGCTTGCGCCTAGCACGAAGAGTACTGGTATTAACCACCTCGCGAACCTGACACTGTAGAGCGGTCTCTTTGAGTAGAGCGGTATAATGGCTATTATAGCTCCAGTCAAAGTATAAGGTGCGAAGTAAACTAGCGGATGATCCGCGAACCAGAACAGCCCTTTCCATATCTCTGCGTTAGGCACTCCGAAGACGTTGAATCCGAGCCCGCCTATAGGTGACATGAGGCTCCAGAGGGTGTCTAAGAAAACCGATATGTTAGCCAAGGCCATCATGATCATGTCCATCACTATAAATGCCGAGGACGTCGGTATCAGTCTCCCTGGGATCCTCCCCAAGAAAGAGGTACCGAGCACGGAGACCATTTCCATCCATTCTCCGATTACCATTGTGAGATATCCTATGTACCACGTAGGTGACGCCTTCAGTGGGTTCAGGAAGGTGAACAGGTATTGGTTC
>DAHF01000121.1 GCA_002495845.1 Sulfolobus sp. UBA167 | reverse complement strand
GGTAATCTTTTAGAATATCCTAGGGAGGGGTAGTTCACACGCTATTTTAAATAGATGTCTAACTTACTCTAGATTTTATGAAATCGTGTACACATGAAAATGAAATAACAAAAATAAAATATAGTATTTTTATTGTATGTGTATATATACACTTCGCTCATGCGTGCTTTATCGTTCCTAAACGCAGTCAAGGTATTATACTTCTCGTTAACGATCTCTTTTACCATCTGCTCAATGGTTTTATGTTCTTAGCTTCTGACAAGTCTACAATAGAATATCCGCTCATCTGCTTCAGATATTTGATTGCTCCTTCCTTGTCTGTCAGTATGTAGTCCGTCCTTACGGCGTCCTTCTCTGGTGATGTTATCTCTATCCTATAACCACTGACGGACTTCCTTATTACTACGGAACTATATTTTCCTTTCAAGCATAGTAGTCCTTTATCTAGAAGTTCTTGCATCTTACTGTCTATTTCCATGCTATAATTTATTGCAGTGGAGTTTTATGCAAGTTTTCCCAAAGAAAAACGGTACTACTGAATGCCAACCCTCTTTTAAAAAAATAAGTGATGAAAATTGCTGAAGTCTGGCAACTATTAAATAAGGCATTTAAAGAGTAGCTGAGACAAACTCTTGGTTTTTACTGCCTGCATTTTTAGCATTTAGCTAGTCAAAGAGTATTTTTTAGACTTTACCATGTCATATAGAACTTTTTGAGTAGATTTCTCATTTTTCTATTAACTCAATACTAATCAAGTTAGGTAAATGAAATTTTAAGAGCTTGAACCATTATGATAAGGTATGACAGACTGGAGAGATATCCCTCTAAGACCTGGAAGCCCTTATCCTCTTGGTTCAACTTGGATTGAAAGTGAGGACGGAGTCAACTTCTCTTTATTTTCGGAGAACGCAACGAAGGTGGAGCTTCTGCTTTTCTCGCATAATAAGAACTACCCTAAAGAGGTAATTGAAGTCAGGAACAAGATGGCTGATTTATGGCACACCTTCGTTCCTGGGACAAGGCCAGGTCAGTACTACGCTTACAGAGTCTACGGAGCTTATAAACCTGATGAGGGCCTCAGGTTCAACCCGAATAAGGCCCTCATAGACCCTTACGCCAAGGCAATTTCAGGGCAGGTAGAGTGGGATGATTCGCTCTTCAGTTACAAGATAGGAGACCAGAAAGGTGACCTATCCTTTGACGAAAGGGATTCATCTTCCTTCATTCCGAAGAGCGTAGTCGTGGACCCCCACTTCGACTGGGATGACCAACACTTCAAGCGGACTTCTTGGAACAGGACGGTGATATATGAGATGCACGTCAAGGGGTTCACTAAGTTAAGGGAAGACTTAGACGAGAAGATCAGGGGTACTTACAAGGCGCTGGCTTCAGACAAGGTCACAGATTATCTGAAAGACCTAGGTATAACTAGCGTGGAATTGATGCCAGTACACCACTTCGTTGACGACCGTTTCCTGGTAGAGAAAGGGCTTAGGAACTATTGGGGGTACAATACTATTGGGTTCTTTGCCCCGGAGTGCAGGTATTCTAGCTCTGGCTGTGACGGGAACCAAGTGAAGGAATTCAAGGAGATGGTGAACGCCCTCCATAACGCAGGACTGGAGGTAATCCTCGACGTAGTCTTCAACCACACCGCTGAAGGAAACCACATGGGGCCTACACTTTCATTCAAGGGGATAGATAACTTGTCATATTACATGTTGGACCCCAAAAACAAGAGATACTACCTCGACTTCACCGGGGTCGGAAACACTCTAAACATGAGCCACCCAAGGGTCCTCCAAATGGTCCTTGATAGTTTGAGGTACTGGGTCACTGAGATGCATGTTGATGGCTTCAGGTTTGACCTGGCAGCTGCAATGGCCAGGGAGCTCTACAGCGTTAACATGCTCTCAACTTTCTTCATAGCCATACAGCAGGACCCCATCCTTTCAGTGGTCAAGCTGATTGCAGAACCTTGGGATGTAGGACCAGGAGGGTATCAAGTGGGGAACTTTCCTTCTTTCTGGGCTGAGTGGAACGGAAAGTATAGGGACACTGTGAGGAGGTTCTGGAGAGGTGATCAAGTGACTTACCAGGAGATGGCTAACAGACTCATGGGGTCCCCTGACATCTACTTGGGGACAGGTAAGACACCTTACGCTTCGATAAACTACATTACGTCCCATGACGGTTTCACTCTCCACGACCTCGTAAGCTATGAGAACAAGCACAATGAGAATAACGGTCTCAACAACCAGGACGGGACAAACGACAACTATAGCTTCAACTGCGGTCATGAGGGAGAGACCAACGACCCTAACGTCGTGGCTTGCAGGGAAAGGATGAAGAGAAACTTCATCATAACTCTCTTCGTAAGCCAAGGAATACCAATGCTCCTAGGAGGGGACGAGCTAAGCAGGACTCAGAGGGGAAACAACAATGCCTTCTGTCAAGACAATGAAATATCGTGGGTAAACTGGAAGATAAGTGACGGACAGTATGACTTTCTTAACTTCGTGAGGACAGCGGTCAAGTTTTATGATGCTCACCCCCTCTTCAGGAGAGTGAAGTTCTTTCAAGGGAAGAAGCTCCTCGGGATGCCGTTCAAGGACGTGAGCTGGTATAAGATTAGCGGGGAAGAGGTCGACGAGCAGACGTGGAACTCTCCCACTAAAGTTCTAATCTCCATCTTGGAGGGTGGAGTCATAGACGAGCACGACGAGCTAGGTAACAGGATAGCCGACGACACCTTCATGGTCATACTCAACGCAGACTTCAACAAGGTCAAGATAAAAGTTCCTGGTCACGGTAAGTGGAGGATTGTCCTTCACTCTTATCAAAGGCAACTTTCAGATAATGAAAAGGAGGTATCTAGCGGTGGATGCTTAGAGGTAGAAGGCAGGGCATCTCTAGTCTACAGGAGGACTTCGTCGTGATTTCCATGTTTACCAGCACGTATAGGATACAGCTAAGGGAAGACGGGCCGAACTTCCTCGACGTAGCCGACCTAGGCGATTACTTCTCGTGGTTGGGGATCTCCCACGTTTATCTTTCTCCTGCATTCAGGGCGAGGAAAGGGAGTACCCATGGTTATGACGTTGTGGACTACGTGATCAGCGAGGCATTGGGAGGCGTGGAGGGTTACCTACGTATGACCCAATCCCTCCGTGAGAGGGGGATAGGCGTCATACAAGACGTAGTTCCTAACCACATGGCTGTAAGCACAGAGAACTGGAGGCTCATGGACGTGCTGAAGAACGGGAGGGGAAGCAGGTGGAGCTCTACCTTTGATTGGTGGGGGGAAAAGATGACTCTACCTATACTTGAGGACGAGCTCGACAAGGTGAAGCACCTCATCAGCATAGATCATGAAAAGGGGGAGCTGGTCTACAGGGACTGGAGGCTACCCCTCTGTGATGACGTGAAGACCGTGGATGAGGCGCTCGAAAAATGCTACAACTTGACGTGGTGGGTCAACGGTCCTTCTTACAGACGTTTCTTCTACGTCAACTGTCTGATAGGCGTTAACGTCGAGAGGGATGACGTGTTTCAGGAACAAGTCAGGCACCTACCTAAGGTAGACGGAGTCAGGATAGACCATATAGACGGCCTCTTCGACCCCTTCAGTTACGTGGAGAAGATGAAGGAGATGTTTTCCCTGGTCTTAGTGGAGAAGATCCTTACCTTCGGGGAAGAAATGAGAATTCCAGCTCACGGGACAACAGGATACGACTTCATGAACTACGTGAACCACTTGTTCATAGACAAGTCTAAAGAGGGAGAGGTCGAGAGGGTATACGAGCAGTTCACGGGGAGGCATGACGATCTTGAGTCCATGATAAGGGAGAGCAAGAGGAAGGTAATCAGGAAATACATGAAGAACGAGTTCTCTCACGTCGCAGAGCTCGCGTCCAAATCCTTGGGAAGGGATGTTAGCGAGGAGATATATTCCTTCGCTGAATGCCTTCCCGTGTACAGAGTTTACGGAGAGATTCCTTGCGATCCTAGCGGGGTAATTCACGAGCTTAAGGAGAGAGACCCTTGGGTCTATGGCAAGCTTCAACAGATTCTTCCAGGGGCATTCGCAAAGGGGATAGAGGACACAGTGTTCTACCGGTTCATGAGGCTAATGTCCGTAAACGAGGTTGGAGGGTTCCTCACGAAGTTCGGGATCTCACAGGAGGAATTCCACTCATTCATGAAGTTCCGTCCTGAGACTACAATGAACGCCACTTCGACCCACGACACTAAGATGAGCGAGGACGTCAGGGCCAGGATAGACTACTTGTCAGAGATACCTGAAGAGTGGGAATCTAAGATAACGTATTGGAGGGACTTGCTTAGACCAGACGTGGATCCTGTAGACGAGTATAGGTTTTACCAAGCTTTGGTGGGATCCCTTGAGGAGTTCACCCCCCAGTACGAGGAAAGGATTATCTCCTACATGATCAAGGCAATGAGGGAGAGCAAGGAAAGGACTACATGGGAGAGACCGAATGAGGAATACGAGAGGAAGGTAATCTCCATGGTAAAGGATGCCTTCAGCAACAGCTCCTTCAGGTCTGACGTGTTCTCTTTCATGACAAAAGTCGACTTGAAGGGGAAGGAGAAATCTCTCGCAATGATTTCCTTGAAGATCATGTCCCCTGGGATAGCTGACTTCTATCAGGGTACTGAGGTGTGGAACTACTCCTTGGTAGACCCAGACAATAGGAGGAAAGTGGACTTTTCACTACTGAGGGCGATGATGGGAAGAGAGTCCTTGGACGTGACGAGCCCGCTAGCCAAGGTAACGCTAATCAGGAGGCTTTTGAAGGTAAAGAGAGATGTGATGGGCAAACCCTACGAGCCTTTGAAGGTTGAAAGGGGATACATAGCGTTCAAAAGGGGAAATTACGTGGTTATAGCAAAGACCCTTTCCACTGCAAGTGGTCTTTCATTGAAGGTCTCAGGGCTGGACGTGATCAAGGACCAAGAGGTAGAAGGCGTGACTGACGACGATTTGAGTTTCCCTGTGTTAGTGTTGAAGAGGTGAGCCTTGTAATGGGCATCAAATCTCTAGGAAGAGGATGTTTTTTCCTCGCTCCCTCCACGTCAGTCTTGGTCATAGAGCGTTTTTCAGGGCGCTTTCCCCTTTTGCCTTCACTCTTCCACTCATTATGATGTCAAGATAGTTTCCCCAGTCTTCGAACTCTCGTCTTGTGGTTTGAGGATTCAAGGAAAATAATGACTCTCTCTTGTCAATTGATTATTTATTATAAATTAGATTTATCTAATTTTCTTTTTTTAAATAGGTAAAATTCTCGTTTTTTTAAACAACTTTTAAAAAGGAATGGGTAGAATTATTTCTGTGAAGATAGGACTGCTAAAGGACGTTAATGGAAACTTAAGCAACTTGGCTAACAGTGTGAGCTTAGTTGCAATAAACGGGAGCGAAGAAGAGATTCGCCTGACTTATGAAAAACTCGAGAGGATCAGGAGGACAGATGTCTTAATAGGGAGCGGTTTTCTGAGAGGAGAAAGAGAACTACTCAGNNCCCACTGAAGGAGATCGACGTAGACGCAGGAAAGGTACAAGTGGGAAGCTTCGGGCTCTGCATAGATGGGTCATGCGTGAAAGTGTCGCACGCTATTCCCGTCAGGGATGGAGCATTCAGCGAGGTCAGCGTGGTTGACCTCCTAGACTTAGGAGTTATGAAGGAGGTTCATAGAATGATCAAGAAGAGGGGGACCATGAGGCTTTTCATCCGTGACAAGTCCTGGGGTGGGCCTGAACCAAAGAAGGTAATCGGGTACATAGAGGCGTCCAAGTTCGTCGTCATGAGTGTTAAAGCGCACGGGGTAGTCTGGGAATATGTTTGCAGGTCATTATCTTGATTCGAGTTCATTTATGCAGTAGTGTCGTCCAGATTTCCAAACTTCTAATCCAGCATTCTCCTAATCATCGTGCTTAGAGGCATGGATTACGTTTTCCACTAACAGTATAAAAAATGGCTCAAAAAAATAAAAAAATGAAGAAGCGCACGTTATAACTGGTCAATGGTCTGAAATGATAATATGGAAGTCGAAAAGTCACCTTCGTGCCTCTCACGCAAATTGAGACGTCAAGTTAACGTAGTCCGGAACGAAACGTCTTTCCATCTTTAAGTCCTTTTCTAAGGCTGAGACGATCCTGTTGAGTTCCTCGCTCACCATTGAGGAGTACAGTTCGTCCTCAGGTAAAGGCAAGTCAGCGTCGCTGTGGTACACCGGGATCATGTCGTCGTTGTACAATGTTATAGAAGGTACTCCCTTGGACAGGAAAGTCCATCCATCCGAGAAAGGCGTGGGCATCTCTATTCTCTTGACCTTGATGGATGAGTTCATAGCCAAGTCCCACATCTCGGGAGGGGAGGAGAAAACCATTCTCGAGGGATAGAGCGAGTCGAGTACCACAGCAGAGCTTATGTTTCTAACGTCGTACTGGGTTGATCCCGTACAGCACCTCGGTCCTTCTTCAGACGGAAAGAAGATTAACTTGACTCCCCTTTTGCCCGTTGTAGGCCTAAACGAAAGCAACGTAGATACTGAGAATATGTTATCATGGAAGCCAGAAAGCCAGTGGTCGTAGTGAGCCGACACAGCTACGTATTCTTCCTCCTTACCTTCGAAGGTCACTTCATAAATGAAAGACGTAGAGTCGTTTAGGCTAGAGTTGACGTCAATCTCAGCTTCACCTTGGGGTTTGAAAGGTAAGGATATCGCGGGGATGTCCCCGGGCACGCTTATCCTCCTGGTTTTCCCCTCGTCATAGAATATCACCGCTTCTGCACCGTTCTCCTTTGCTACGTTGTATAAGTCCTTCACCTTGAATGGATGGTCAGGAAATCTGAACGACGCTATTTCTCTTCCGATCCTTCCCTTCGCCCTCCCCTTAGAGTATGGCATTACTGTCGCATTAACTTCTCTGCCTTCTATGATCACCTTGGAGGAGAACTCCCACCTCTTAGTCGACACTGGAAGCCTCCTCCCTGATGGGACGACGGACTCTATGAATTCCAAGACTTTCCTTTCCTGCTCCGACCCGTGGATCGCTTCTCCCAACTTGTAGATAGTCGAGGCGTATTGAGAGAACATGACTCTTAAAAGGCGGTGGAGGAAAAAAGGTTGTGAAAAGAGGAAGCTATCCCTTTACTTGTATATCTTGCATCTAGAGCGATTATTTTTATCTTAGCCTCCTAGCTCTCGTAGCACCACGTCTTGTGAAAGCCTACGCTCACAGCGAAGGAAGTACCTTAGCTACGTCGGTTATTGCGAACATCCCCACTATCTCTCCTTCCTTGTTCTTTACGGGCAGGTGCCTTATCTTGTTCTTGCTCATCATCGCTACGGCCTCAAAGACCTCCATGTCTTCATCTGCAGTGAGCAGATTCCCTAAAGTGGAGGCCAACCTGACTTCATCGTTTGGGCTCAGCCCTATTGACATCGCCTTAGTTGCGTCCCTGTCCGTGAATATTCCCTTTGGTACTCCTCCTTCTGTCACTATGATTGAGCCTACTCCTCTCTCCATCATTAACTTGCATGCCTCTTTAAGTGACGTATTTGCCTCAACTTGAAAGATCGGTGTAGTCATGACTTCTTTTACTTTCATGAATTAACATTCTCTTTGTTGTACTTAAATTTGTCTTGATCTTGAAATTGCTTGCTAAGAGATTTTTATGGAAGGTTGAAGCTAGAAATAGGAAGTGACAAGCTTCCCACGGGGAAAACCACGCGTTCTTTGAAATGTTTCACTTTTCCCAGTAGGCCTTCAACTGCGTTTCCCTTGGCTCTCCGTTCTTCAAGACGTCATTTATAACGCTTCTTATCTTCTCCTCCTCAGGGACTCCTCTGATCAACCACTTGTCGTTAACCAAGATCGCCGGAACTCCTCTTAATCCCATCGCGTGCGCTTCCTCCTCATCTTCTAGGACTTCAAGCTTCGCCTTCTTGGACTTGTACTCATCCTTGAATCTGTTCATGTCTAACCCTAGATCCATGGCGGTAGACAGGAGTACGTCGTCCTGGGTTACGTCTTCTCCTTCAAGGAAGAACTTGTCCTGTAGGGCGTCAAAGTACTTCCAATGCATGTCCTCTCCTCCTTGGTGCTCAGCGGCCTTGCATGCCATGAGGGGCGGAAGAGACCAGACCCACTTTATTTTCCCCTTTGATAGCACCTTATCCGGGTCGTAGTCCTTGATGTAACCCTTCAGTATGGAGAACTCACCCTTGAACAAGTTCACAGCGCTCTCTTCATCCGGTGCAGCTGCTTTCAAATCCTCTAGAGAGGATATGATCATGAAAGCCTTATGGACTACTCTGACCTCGCCTTGATATTCCTTTACGACTTTCATGAGCCTCTTTGAGGTTACATAACAAAAAGGACAGAGAACGTCATGGAAGAACGTGAACTTCACAGTCATTGATATCACCTTTCATATAGAATTACCTCCTCAGGTTTAAGGTTTGCTTTTTGACTTCGGGGATGAGGGTATAGGGAACCATCAAAGCGTACAGTCTCTGTACTAGACGCTTTTCCGTCATAACAGCCTCATCTAGTCCCCTACATACGCTGAGCATGATGTGGAGCTGGGAAGACAATATATATAATTCATGAGTAAGAGTTTTTCCCAAGTTCATTGGGAAGGATGACACACAATACGTTAGGATATCAACTCGTCTAGCTGACGCTCATCGCTGGAAGTCAT
>DAHF01000081.1:9849-20091 GCA_002495845.1 Sulfolobus sp. UBA167 | reverse complement strand
ATCAGTTGTATATTGATCGTTCTTTCATTTAAATATAATGGGTTATCCATTACTCTAAGGAGGAGTCTTCCGCCCCTTAACCCCCAGTTAAGTTAAAAGGATGAAAGTCCCTTCCGTAAGGATAAATAGCCCCATTATAGAAATATTTATTAGCAAAAAAGTGACAAAAATTTTAGACCAAGGCTTAGCTGGGTCAGTACCCTTGGGGCTAGGGGAACTTAAGCTTGTGGAGAGCGAACCCTCCGTAACGACACGGGGCATCACAGAACGGTTCATTGTGACCTCCGCTATGGATGAAGATCGGATTGGTCAGAGAAGCAGGAAATCCTCATCGCTAGGTGGGGATGCTCCGCGAGGGCGCGGGTAGTTCACACTCCCTTCTTTCATCTCTTTCTCTTCTCCTCTTAGTCTCTTAAACGTTTACTTTTGATGAGAAAAGTTTAACAAAGGATTTAAAAAGACTTAATACTTAAATAACTTAATTAAAGTTGTTTAGTTTAGGTGCAAAATAAAATGAGTGAAGACCTCAAAACCAGGAAACCGGACGAGGTAGTGGACGTGAGGGGAGAGTCATGCCCAATCCCCGAGATGACGGCTGGAAAGAAGCTGAAGAAGATGAAGCAAGGGCAAATACTGGAAGTCCTCACTGATCACCAACCTGCTGTAGACGTGACACTTCCGTCCTTAGCTAAGTCCAACGGATATCCATTCACAATCATAAAGGATGGAGAAGTCTACAGATTTAGGATACAAAAGGTGAGTTAAGTTTGCCAGCTATGGTGCTACAGCCGGTTTTTTCTTACGGCTGGCCCATCGTTTTTGGCGTCTTCGCTCTTTCAGGTTTCATCTTGGGTTGGTCAGCACAGAGGGGGAATTACTGTTTCGTTAACGCAATGACCTCTGTGTTCACCGTGAGGAGCTACGAGAGGTTCGGAGCGCTCCTCCTCCTCTTTGGTCTCTCCGCCCTCGGGGCAGGCCTCTTAGTAGGGCTCGGAGTTATACCTGCCAGTGACCAATACTACTTCAACTACTTCGGTGGATGGTATATCCTAGTAGGGTCAGTGATATTCGGCTTCGGCGCTGCATTGGCCGGTGGATGTAACTTATCCATGCTATATAGAGCAGCGTCGGGATACGTCCAGAACTGGATAGAGCTCTTTGGCATGATGATAGGGACTTACATATTCGCTGTTGGAATATGGCCTTTCCAGCTCTATACAATGGAGAAGGGAATACTCTCGACCACCTCCGGAGGTTACGTAGAGTACCTTCCATATCTCATCTTCCATAACGTCTCTGACGCAGGAGTCCTCGCCACAACTATGTTGTATTCTATCCCCTTGATAGGGCTTGGAATATACCTCCAAGCTAGGACAAAAAAGAAGTGGAAGTTAATGTCTACTGGAAACGTGAGTAAGGGAATGATGCCATCCTCCCCTAAGGTTAAAGCCCTCGGAAGGCCCGCAGTTCCTTCGCCTTCCACGATCAAGAGGATGGACTTGAAGGGTGAGGCTAAAGACCTATTGCTCTTAAAGAAGCCATATGGGACTAACCTGACTACAGTAATCCTTGCCCTAGATATGCTTTTAGTCTTCATAGTGGGGGCAGGATATACTTTCAACTATCTAGTGATTACCTCCTCTGACGGAGGGAGGTTCTTTGAGTACATTCTATTCCTCTTCGGACAGCATTTGTTCCTCACCACCCCCTGGTTTAACGACTCCCTTCCGATAGTCGACACAAGCACGCTCATGGTAGTGATGCTCTGTGTAGGTGCGTTCTTCTCATCTTACCTGAGCGGAGACTTCAAAATAAGAATTCCAAGGGAGAAGAAGAGACTAGCGATAGGCTTCATAGGGGGAATACTCGTAGGAATAGGGGTTAGGATGGCACTGGGTTGCAACGTAGGGTTAATGTGGACTAACTTCGCTCAGATAGGTTACGATGGGATCATCTTCATCTTCGGTATGTTAGGTGGAGTCTATCTAGCCGTGAAAGTGCAAGAGAGGTTATGAGTCATGTCAGTCAAGATAAATCCTGTCTACGTTAGGAAATTGCTAGCACCCCTAGTTTTATCTATGTTCGCAGTGGGTTGGTACAAGTTCAGCGAGGTATACCTTGTAGGATCTGACAAGCTTGCCCTCTCCAACGGAAACTACGCAGTCTATGTAGTCCCGACCCAGATGCAAGGTTACCTGACTGCTACGCTCTGGATATGTTACTTCCTAGTCTTCGCGGGGCTCTCAGTGTTCTGGTACAACACGGTAAAGATAGTCCAAGGGTTGGAAGGAGTGGCCTCGTCGTTCGGGGGTGTGGACGTGGTATCTCCCGTGGTCATAGCTGTTGAACTAGATACGTTTTTCTACCTTTTCCGCGGGATAACGCCCGTGGACTTGAGACTTATCGGTTACGGAGTTGTGATCGCATGCCTCATGTGGTTTTGGTATGCTTTGGTAAAATATGTAAAGGTGAGAACAAATGGGTGATAAATTCTCCTTCTTCATGGTCTCAGGCGACCCCGAAAAACTATACATGGGGATCATAACTGCTATAGGTTACGTCTCAGGTGGAAGCGAAGTCTACATGTTCTTCACCATGGACGCCCTTAGGGGAGTGAGCAGGGGGAACGAGAAAATACTACTTAATAACGCCAAGCCCCTTTCTTATTACTTGGACAACTTAATCGAACTGGGCGAAGACAGCGTAGAGCTTGCTGCGTGCGAATTTGGAATGCGCGTCAAGGGAATTGAAGAGAAAGACCTGATACCTAAGGTCAAGGTAAGCGGGGTGTCGGAGTTCGCCTTCAAGAGTGCAGGGTCTAAGTCAATTTTAGTTTTTTGATAGATACAAAAGAGGAAAAAATTATTATTATTATTAATTTTTTTTCTTCTTTCTTTTTTATATGGAATCATATCAGATTATAAGTGATGTATTAAGTTGGGTATTCCTATCCCTATTATAGATAGAATAATAGATATTATCACAAATATGACTACAGACATAATAGCGATGCCTAGGGCTCCCAACCAACCCACGTTAAACACTGCCTTGAACACTAGCAGTAGGGCAACGAAAGCTAGGACTATTCCCACTAGAGGAGCTAAAGGACCTATGAACACAGACAGACCTATAGTAAATACTGCAAAAACGATCGCAAAGGCTATTATCCCTCCTAACGTTGCTATCATAGCCTTAGGAAAGCTATCCTCACTAGAGAAGAACTTGGCGGCTATCCAAACAGGTATAGAGTCAACTATCCAAGCTATCAAAAACGTGATTATAGCTCCTACTATACCACCTAACAGTACGCTTATCATTGGAATTGAATAGTTGAAAGTAAATAATAAAGTTAATCAAGTGTAACTAAAGAAATATATTTCTATTTAGTCTAAATGAAACAATATAATATAAAATAGCGTACTATTTCAAGATCACTGAGAGCTATAGTTTCAAGACCGTTGCATTATCATCCAAGTAAGCGTCAGTGTTTCCCTACTTCTTACGTGGGAACAATAATATAGCTAAAAGGATCGCCATGGGGACAACGAAGAGTATGGGTATTCCATCGTAACTTACGCTCAGCACTGATATCACTTCTCCCACGGGAGTTGGCTTCGAAGGCACGTTGATTACCACGTCTTTCGTTATAACTTGAGGCTTCCCCTGAGAACTATAAAATATTTTTACTGTAACATTATAAAGATCAGAGCTCCCATAGATGTATACAGGGACGAAGACGGTCTCGTTGGGCTGAATCTGAGATTCCACCTCCACTGCTGATGGTGAGCTCTGTTCTGGGGAGCTTCCTACGACATCAACGTCGTATGCTGATGAGTTACCGTAATTGTAAATTCCTACCAACAGGACTATCTCATCGCTTGAGACTACTTGTTTCTGAATTGTGATAATCTTGAGGAAAGGGAACGACACAAGATTAGGTATATCTTGGATCGGAAAACTTGTTCTGTACACGGAACCATTAACTTGGTAAGCTATTGTAACGTTGTCGTCTCCGTCAAAGGGGAATGACGTATTGAATGGTGGAACACCTTTATGTACCAGCACGCCACCATAGCAAAGGCTAACGTTGGTAAGGAAAGAGCCATGGACAGAGGTATATACCTCGTTTCCCACGACCTTAGAGTAGACCTTGAAAGGGACATCATACTGTGATGGTTGGGAGACAATCCATGAGAAATTACTTGAGTAAACCTGACGACCTAAGCTCTGGACGCTCACCTGGATGGTAGAGATCGACCCAGTAGTTAACAAAATAAGAGGAATCGTGGAGTTCCCCTTTACTTGAACGTAATCAGGGGTTACGAAAGCATCACTTGAAGAGATTAAGACTGTCATGTTCTCAAGCGAGTTCGAGGTCAATTTTAGCAACACCAGATTGTAACCAGGAAGCAAGCTGTATAGAGAACTAACAGGAGATGCCGTTAACTCTACGTTGAGTTTCAAAGGTACGGAAAAAGATTCGTTCCATGTCCTGACTTCATGGTACGGAGTTTCAGCAGAAAACATCACGTTATAGTCAGGATGAGATCTGGGAACATTTATCGAATAATTACTACCTACGTTTAAGTAAGGTATGAAACTATATATGCCTTGTGAGACTACCGTGATGTTGTAAAGCGGTGCTGTGCCCACGTCCTCAAGGGTCAAGGTCTGGTTTCTAAACGTGACAAAGGGAACCGGATCTCCGAGATAAGTCAAATTCGCTTCGACTGAGACGTTGTAGACCATGGAGACGTTGTCGTCTAGGAACCAGAACTGGTTCTCTTCGAGTTCAAGGACCTTCGATGTGACGTTCCCTATGTGTACAGTGAAGTTCATTTCTATATTTCCTTGAGTTGTAGTCACGGGTACGCACTTGACGACGTAGTTACCTCCCGTTGAATTATAGATGCCTTCAGGCAAGGAGACTTCTACTCTCAAAGCATAGGCTCTGACGTTTTCAGCATATATAATAGTAAGGAGAACCTTAGCAGTATCATTAAAAGGAGGAGAATACCAGGATACCTTTGAGATTTGAATGATGGGAGTACTGGATGAACTATTGACTGAGGAGCCAGCATTAAAAACGGGTGAAACGAACACAGACAAGAGGACTATAACTAGTATTAACGAACTCTTTCTCAAGGCTAAGACCCTACTTTAAGACGAGAGATCTCTGTGATCTCACTTCCACGTTTTCCCAGCCTTTAAACAGCGATTTTACCTTCTCTTCAGACTCTTCAGTTACTAGAATAATCACACGCACGGGTTTTCCGTGGATTTTTCTCAATTTATCTCCTCCCTCTGCTAGGAGGTTCTTGAACGCAGAGGAACCGTAACTGAAAACCAGTATGTACTCTCCCTCTTTCTCGATGAAGAAATCTACTGCTATCCCATTTACTTTGGTGTCTCTCTCAGAGTATATTAATCCCTTAAGGAACTCTGGGTTGGTCACTATCTCTATGATCCATGAGGATAGGACATAGATATGCTCTGGATGCCTTAATCTAACACCACAGTTAGAACAGTATATCGCGTCCTTGGAGTTTATCTCCCTACAGTTAGGGCACTCAACGAAGTTCTGCCTGAGCATGGCAGAGTACAGTTTTGCAATCTTCTCTAAGTTTATTTCGGATTTATCACTCTCCAGTATAAGTTTCGGTTTGGATTCCTCTGTCATATTTGCATGTCAAGGTTTGAATATAAAAATCTTGCTTCAAGCAACTATAAAAAGTATATAGATTATATTTTTGGGAGAACCAATTCAAGAAAATAGCTTTTTAGAAAATTCGTTATTCCCTTTCTATCTTGTCAACCAAACTGATGCGTCTCTATGCGTGATCAAAGCGTAGAGAAACATGGGATAGAAGACGAAGAGACCAAGAAAGCCTAGTGCAATGTAGTCCAATAGCTTTATCCTACCTACCTTGCTCATATCTACCCCCATCCCCTTCGTTCCAAAATTCACTGTTAGGATCAGGCCTGCCACGAAAACCAGCAGGGAGTAAACGGCTAAAGTTGTATCCGATATACCTAACTCAGAGTTCACGTAAAGTCCTATCATGTTAACTACTTGCACGTTGACGATCAATGTTTGAATCCATGCTAAAGTGAAGGAGATCGGAGCCAGCAAATAAGTTAGGCTCTGAAATCTATAACTCCTTGTAGCTTTAAAGAACATGCCTGATGCGAAGTCCTTTATTAAGTACATGTATCCACTCCTGGCCCACCTCAGTTGTTGGTATATGAACTTGACCAAGGTTGGCTGTGCTGCGCTTTCTGCTTCTGCTGTGGACTGATATGCGGTCTTGAACCCATTGTAGTTTGCAAGGAAAGTTAGCGATCTATCGTCTGCAGTTGCTACCTTTCTACCTCTGTAAGAGTCTGTGAGGAATGGATATACATATTTCAGCAGGAAGTCTCTACGATATGCAGCTATCTTACCGTCTATAACTATTAATTGGCCGTCTAACATCCTGCACACTACGTCCCTTGAGACCTCTATTAACTGTCCCCATAAATAGGGAATCCTCTCTCCGGTTTTGAAAAGGGTCGGATGTCCTTGAACTCCCGCTACCTTTGGGTCAGCAAAGGGCTTTATTATCTCCTCTACCGTATTCGGCTTCATGATCGTGTCGCTGTCGAGCTGAACTATTATGTCCCCTTTCGCTAGGAGCCACGCTACAGCCAGGGAGGACCTCTTGCCTAGCCTCAACTTAGATCCAAGGGACAATATGTTCAAGGTCTTTGCTCCGTATTTCTTTCCTATTTCCTCGACTTCCTTTCTGTTGTCGTCAGAGACAATTATTATCTCATCTGGTTTGTTCTCCACCGCGCTCTTCACACACCTTTCGAGTATGTCTAGTTCTTCGTTATACTCTGGTATTACAACGGTCACCTTTACGTCAGACCTCTTCAGACCTTCAGTATAAGGCTTATATCTCCTCGCTAAAGTCCTTCTTATTAAGACTGCAGCAACGAGAAATATTAGAAAATGAATAGGCCAGTAGAGGAAAGTGCCGGTCAATATCATGTAGACTAACTCCAAGGTCTCAAATATCATTAGACTTCATAACCCTTTCATTATTCTTATATTTAATCATAGTGTATTTGTTTTAATACTAAATCTAGACTATTAAAAAAGTTAATCTATTCCTATAAATTAACCTATAAACTATCTTTAATTCTCTTTTCAACAGTTGATTCTATATAAATTTTTCTTTCATTATATAAAAAATTTTTAAGAATTCCTGAAGATATGCCATGAAGTGATCCCTACATTTTCAAGTAAAGTTGTGGTCAACTTAGAAATCTTTTAGAATAAAAAAATTGAATAAAAAAAGTCGACAAGAAAACATGATTAAATAATAACTTGTTTCACATGTCAGTATCGTACTAAATAACAATGTGAAGGGTTTTTCCGTATTTTCTTATCATATACCCGCCTGAGACAGGATAGTTCACTTTCTTATAAATAGAAGAGATAGAATTGAACGATAACTCTTTTTAAAGTCACTTCTTTCGTCTTCCCATAACACGGAGATAAGATATGTATGGAACCTTCAAGCTTGCATTACTAGTTATCTCCTTCTTCCTCGTGACCAATAGCCACGTCAAGAAGGCTATTAAGGGGTAAAAAGCGAGATACTCTATTTCAGCCCTAGTAAACGTTAGCACTATGAATATCGGAAACATCAATACTCCTTCTCTGATCTTGTTATAGAACAATATGGAGAAAACTATAGAAGCGATCAGAACAGCATAAGGCAAGAAGCTTAGGGATGAGACGGGCCAGTAACTGTTGAACACATATAAAGAGATGAAAGCAGTTAGGCTTACTCCGTTCACCGGAAGCTTAGCTAATATCGGGAAGAACATCATCTCCAGGGAACCCGGGTCGGTAAGAACAAAAGGTAACATCACTAAAGCAACTAATGAGACACCCGAGGCTATGAACCGTAAGAAGAAAGACTTCTGCATCTCATTGTAAATTAATATTAAGACGAAGGGAACTAGGACAGTCGCCTCTGGCATGGTTATGGCCGCGAATCCTGTCAGTGCACCGGATATCAAAGGATATTTCCTGAAGGAGAGCGCTAGCAGTATCAATGAAACCCACGGAGAGACGTCGCTCGTGAACGCCTCCCCGTAAAAAGCGACGAAAACTCCTGAAAGGATGACCACTGAAGCGTAAAGCAAGTCTTTCTCTTCCCTTATTGAGGTGAACAACGCGATCAAAGCAAAGATATACAGTAGGGATTCCCAGAGCGACACAGGGATTCTCAGTAGGATAGCTGGTACCATTGAAAGCGCCATTCCTGGAGGGTAGTCGTAAAAGTCTATATAATTCACCTTAGTCCCATACATAATGAATTTGCCTGACGGATCCAAGTAGGGAGTGAACACCGGAAACGGTCTCATGTCGTTCAAGTTAATTGGTGAAACAGAGTATTGGAATACGGAAAATACCTTCCCGAACTGCGGACTACTTAACATTGCCTGGAGGAATGTAAGAGAATAAGGATTGTGGAGTCCCACCAGTTCTTTCGTTGCAAGGACTGAAAGGATGAATGCGTCGCTCTCATAGTTATGTCCCATTACTACGAACCGCAAGCCATTCAAGAGGAGATCAGAGACAGCGAAAGCTATTCCGACCATAGCTACACTCATGAAGAGGAACGTCATACTTGAGATCGTCCTGTCGCTCAGCTTGGTAATGAAGGACTTGGCTCTCTCAATCATAATTGATAGGGGTATGAACATGACAGTAAGCGATACCGCAATTAACAAGTAGATTGAAGCTACACTTGGAATTATCATCGCATACTGTGTGAGATACAACGCAGAAAACGCTGAAAGTCCAATGGAGAAACTTGAGAGCAACCATAGCTCTTGGCGTGACTCCGCTAAGTCGATTCCTCCGAAGAAACCCGTCATCACTGCAATTAAGGCTATGAAGGGAAAGTACATGAAGTACTGTGGCTCTGGTCTGTACCACCAAAAGAATGCTATGGAAGGTATGATGAACGATAGGTAACCTAGCTTACGAGACAGGGAGATGACTAGACCTGAAAGCAAGAGCCCGGCTAAAATCGATATCTGCAGGTCTTTAGGAATGAATATACCTAAAAACTGCAGGTCAGTAATCCCAGGACCTCCATCCAGAGGTCTAAGATTGAGCGTCAAAGGAGCTAACACGTCCTTCAACATGGCAGATGGATTCTCTACAAGGAAAGGGATTGCTGGAACGACAAAGGAAGGAAGCATGCCGTAGACCATCCTTTTCACGTTATAACCCATCTTCTTTGCCTCGATAAGGTAGAAAAGAGAGAAAGGCAAAACGTAAATTTTGTATGCAGATGCCCACCCCAGCATGAGCCCAGCTAAGAGAGGGTACTCCGGATAAGAGACTGCTATCATCAGAGGGACTATCCATCCCGCTGACGGAACTGGCATGACAGCGGGTTCGAGGAAGATGAACATGGATCCTGCTACCACAGCCGGGAAGAGGTACTTTACGTTACCTTTCATCTTCCTAAAGGAAAGGAAGAGACCGCTAGAGTAAACTAACGCGTTCCAGAGGACGCCGGGTATTCCGAGAAGGACGGCTGGGACGTAATACAAAGCTGCTTGTGGAAGGTAGTCGAAGTAGTCCACGAAACCTATCACTTTTCCCGGGGTATAAGGAGGTGCATTGCTGTAAATCAAGGTAAACTGCTGAGGAGGGATTGAGGACAACATTAACTTTTCAAAGTTGACGTCATAGGGATTTAAACCGTGGACTATGTTGAAAGCCGATGCCATCTGAATGACGTACTCGTCTGTCTTAGCAGGCAAAGGAAGCATGACAACTGACGGAGAGTCACCCAGATAGAAGATCCTAGTAACAAGTATCGTAGAGATAACTGTAAATATCGTAAGTGCTACTACGGGCTTGACAAGTTTAGCTTTATTGAAGTAACTGACTATCAAAGTTGCTATTCCTAAAAAGAACATGAAGATCGACATCAAGACTACCGGACCATGAACGAAGTACCAATATATAGGATATCTAGAGGCATCCAGAGTGACGTAACCGGCGAAGTCATATGAGCCTGAATTGCTGTAGTAAAAGACGCTGAGCCCAACTAGATCTACGCCAATTATCATCAGGAGGAGTCTTCTGAAGTTCGTCGACACCTTGGATGGCATGTCGAGTAGTTGCTATATTTTACTACTAATAAAATCTATCAGAGGTTTTTT
>DAHF01000081.1:0-9807 GCA_002495845.1 Sulfolobus sp. UBA167 | reverse complement strand
TCCTCCTAACAAGAAGAGCCTCACTACATATGCCCTCCCTGGAACACCTTGAAATGAGGCGAAGCTCACTTTCACGTTATTGTTTCCCGGAACCAAAAAGGAGGGGGCAACAGAATTGGTTTGCGATATCACTGTGTTTGAGTCTAGCAACTGAGCCTCCGTTATCTGGAGTTGAACTTGAGAGAACAAGGTAAAGAACGCCATGCCACTAGAGTCTATCGTACCAGCTCCTATCTGATAAGGCATTGGGAACGAGGTAGACAATGAGGAGACTGGAGGTTGAACGTAGTTCTGCTGATAAGGGGTATAGGGATTTACGGGAGACTTCCCTATCTCCAGTGTACCAATCCATGTGAGGAAGTACCCAATGAACTCTAGGAAAGGTATCGCCACAAGGATCCCGCCCACCTCCATCGGGGTATTTTGATAACTCTTTCCTAGGTTATAGAAGGAAATGCCTACGAGGATACCCCCTATCAGAAACAGAAGGAATGCGACAATTACCATTAGTCCAACTCCTATAGCGTAAGGCAACAGTTCAATCAACGTGTGCCTTCCCATACTAGCGAGATAGACCGGGTTTAACCCTAAAAATCCTAAAACAGCAATAAAGATTAAGGCTATGACTATGGTCAGTATTACTCCAGCTAATATTAAATAAAGTCCTGTGCTGGAGATTGGTAGCCCTCCCCTTCTAAGGCTTCCGAATCCCCGTATTAGGAAAACCAGCCCTACAGTCCCCAAAATTAGACCTATAAACGATGAATAAGGGATCGACTGCAATAATTCCATTAATGTCAAACCGATAGCTGACAGAAGCGAACCCAAGCCTACATTGCTAAAGCCATTCCTAAGTTCCATGTTCATAGATTAAATAGCGATTTCATTAATTTAAACATTCTGTGGTCGCGAATTAGCTTAATTTCGAAGAAATGAACTTTTTGGTAGAATAGTAGAGTTTTTCATGGTTTATAATGTTAATAAATCATGAATAAAAGTTTTGAATGACAATAAATAGTATGGTATCTGTAGCAGAGATCGTAATAAAAGTGCTTGAGGAGAACCAGGTCAAGAGAATTTACGGCGTCCCCGGGGATTCAATAGACCCGCTAGTAGATGCCTTAAGAAGGTCAGACAAGATAAAGTACATCCAAGTGAGGCACGAGGAGGGAGCGGCTTTCGCAGCGTCGGCTGAGGCTAAAATCACGGGCGGTCCTACAGCATGCATGGGGACTTCAGGTCCGGGCTCCATACACCTGATAAATGGCCTTTACGACGCTAAGATGGACCACGTCCCAGTGATAGCCTTATCAGGTCAGGTGGAGAGCGACATGTTAGGTCATGACTACTTCCAGGAA
Source organism: Sulfolobus sp. UBA167 (assembly GCA_002495845.1). Lineage (GTDB taxonomy): Archaea > Thermoproteota > Thermoprotei_A > Sulfolobales > Sulfolobaceae > Sulfuracidifex. Next base: position 8,449 of record DAHF01000081.1, on the reverse strand, counting down.
GTCAACCTAGTTAAGCTTATGGACGACGTAGCAGTGTTCAACCAGATGATAGTAAACCCCTCAAACGCAGAATATTTGGTCAGAAGGGCAATAAGGGAGGCTGTCAATAAGAGGGGAGTGGCGCACCTCAATCTACCAGTCGACATATTAAGGGAGAGCGCGGAATATCACGAACCTAAAGTCCCCGCGATTCCTAAGGTGGAGTACACCGTGGACTTCTCGCACGCGGTGAAGATGATTGATGAGGCACAGAAGCCCGTCATTATGATAGGAGGAGGAGCTAAAGGAAGCTCGATTGAGCTCAACGAATTCGCGGATAGGATTGGGGCTCCCGTGGTCTATGCCCTGAACGGAAAAGGAGTCCTCGCTGACGATGACCCGAAGGTAATGGGAGGGATAGGTCTCCTGGGGACTAAACCCTCAATTGAGGCAATGGACGAGGCAGACCTCCTCATCATGCTTGGAACATCCTTCCCATACGTTAATTTCCTCCCGAAACACACTAAGGTAATCCAAGTTGACGTCGTCCCTTCAAACATAGGGAAGAGGATAGGCGTGGACGTGGAGTATCCCATCCCTGTAAAGGACTTCTTGAAGGTCAGAAAGGACGTGAAGGAGAAGGAAGAGAAACACTATGAAAAACTGCAGAAGAGCAAGAAGGAATGGCTCAGCGACATAGAGAAGCAAGAGAAGGATGATTCTACTCCACTGAAGCCACAGTACGTGGCTTACTTGGCGTCTCAGAAGTGTAGTAAGGATGCTGTGATAGTGACCGACGTCGGAAACGTGACCATGTGGACTGCAAGGCACTTCAGGGCTTCAGGACAGCAGACCTTCCTGTTCTCTTCCTGGCTCGGGTCAATGGGTTTCGGGATACCTGCAGGAGTGGGAGCCTCCCTAGCTACGGGAAAACAAGTGATCTCTTTCGTGGGCGACGGAGGTTTTGCAATGACCATGATGGAGATGATAACCGCTAAGAAGTACGAGTTGCCGATCAAGATTATAGTGTACAACAACTCAAAGCTCGGCATGATAAAGTTCGAGCAGGAAGTCATGGGTTACCCAGAATGGGGAGTCGATCTATTTGACCCAGACTTCGTGAAGCTGGCAGAAGCCATGGGCTTCACGGGCTTCAGGCTGGAGAGCCACAACGAAGGCGAAAGCATAATGGAGAGGTTCCTCGGGACTAAAGGACCGGCATTGCTTGAGGCAGTTGTGAACCCGAACGAGAGACCTATGCCACCGAAGCTTACCTTCGCTCAGGCTGAAAAGTACGTCCTTTCAATTTTCAGAGAGAAGCTGGAGAGAACATGATAGCGATCATAGGTGCAGGCTTCGCCGGCCTATCGGCCTTAAAGGAGAACCCTGACGCAGTCATGATAGACAGGAAGGACAAGTTCGTAATGATCCCTTGGATAATAGACTACGCCTCCGGATACATAGACGAGAGCTACGTCACTGCAGAGTACTTAGTTCACTTAAAGACGTCGGAGGTGAAAGTGAACTTCAAAGACAAGGAAATAGCTACTAATGATGGTAGAAGAATAAAGTATGACAAGTTGATCTTATCGGTAGGCCACCACCAGAACCTTCCCAGGCTCAAGGGAGCTAAGGAATACGCTAAGAAGATAGAGACCTTACAAGATGCGAGGACAATCAGGGAAATGATTCCAACGTCTAAGTCGATAGTGATAGTCGGGGGAGGAGCAACTGGAGTAGAGTTAGCCGGGAACATAAAGGGACACGTGACCCTCATCCAGAGGAGGGAGAGGTTGCTCCCAACTATGACCACGGCTTCCTCAGAGAAGGCTAGATCCCTGTTAGAAGAAAGGGGCGTTAACGTGATGCTCAAGACTGAGGCGACGGAAGTCAAGGTGAACTCTGTAATCACGGATAAAGGTGAAATTCCTTCAGACCTTACGATATTCGCGGGCGGGCTCAAGGGGTCTTCTACAATAGAGGAGCTAGGACTGAGAAACATCAACCACAGGATGATAGTTGAGAAGGACCTCTCCTCGATAGACTACAAGGACGTATATGGAGCGGGAGACTGCGCCACATTTCAAGATCAAGCAATACCAATGTCTGCTGACGTTGCGATGAGTTCAGGGAAGATCGCAATGAAGAACGCCATGGGGGAGAACCTCAGCTTTAAGCCTAGCAAGTTAGCTACCATCCTGAGGATAGGAGACCACTACTTCGGAGACTTCGGCGACTCTTACGTGGAGGGAAATGAAGCAAAGCTGATGAAGGAGATGGCGTACATACACAGCAGACTACTTTCAATTTGATAAAAGTACTAAAAAAGTTTCTCATGACTTTACCATCTCCATCAACGTGGCTAAGTGATGACACTAAGCTGAGGCCCTTCACGTTACTTCTAGGTCTGAGAGGTCAAGATGAACGCAGAGTTTCGCCAGGAATACATATCCTAAATAAAGAAAACAACAATAACAATACAAAATAGGTTAAAACGTTTTTAAAAAATANNAAAAATAGTTCACTCGCTTTTCGTCCATGACCTCATGTCTTGTTTTAAAATATGAGGGGTATGTACTTGAATACCGTGATCTGGATCATCCTTATCACCTCAGAAATCAACAGTGCAACTTGTCCGTCACCCCTCGCCGGGTCTCCGACCTTTGAGAAATCGACGTGCAGGCTTACATAATACCCGCTCGTATTTACGGTGCTGTTCTGTATACCTTCAGCGTAAAAGTTCTCCTTGAATCCGGTGCCGTTTTGTACGAACGTTAAGTTGAGCTCCTTGGACGTAATACCGTAGTTCGACGTCAATGAAACGAGCTCGCTCCCCCCGTAGTTGTTTATCACCTCTATGATCCCAGAGAAGCCCCCTTCGCTCCTGACCGTTTCATCTACCTCGCTCGAGGTACTGAACCCGTCAAACGTGGAATTCTTCGTGAAGCTCAAAGACAAGGTCAGGGACCCGTTTTGGTCATATGACAAGTTGAAAGGTATCCTCGGAGACGATGACAGAGGGATCTCTATTGAGTCGAAATACATGTTCACCGGATAGTTGCCTTGTTCTACCATGGTGTAGTTGTACATTCCGACGTCCTTCACGGACTCGCCGAAGGTCTCGTCGAGGTATACGCTCTCGTAGACGGAGTTGAAGGACTGCCTCGCTACAAACCTACCTTCCTGCGTCGTAGTAGCTATCTCCTTACCGTGCTGGAAGTTTAGGATTGAAGTGTAGTTCAGCAAGTAGCTCCCTCCCTCGGAGTAATAATACGTGGAAGGAGTATATCCCGGTATGAAGATGGGTGACGAGTCTATGAAGTGCTGTCTCTCAGTTATGAGCTTTCCTCCTGTCATAGGATTGCTCTGGTTTACCCACAGCATTAAGACGCCAGAGAGATCCCAATCGAAGGCTGTTGAACCAGTTAGTTGGTATGCAGTCTTCAGGTTAGTGACAGTGACTCTAATCGTCGCATTATGGGATAAGGCTAGCATAGGAGTTAAGTCAATGATGTAGGGAGAGTGGAAAGACAAGGTATCCACGGAAGTCACGGGCTTCCAGTAGAACAAATCTATTCCTCCGGTGTATATGGTCTCGAACGGGTTGAGGTCTCCTGCTAGGTAGCCGTTATAGTAGACTAGGATCTCCCTGGTGGCGGGCTCGTTGGTATACCAGAACTCGTCCAACCCTCCTCCCTCCTCGTATAGGAGCATCTGGGTCTTGTAAGTACCATTCGGTATGATCACGTTTGAGGTAGCTAAGTCGTGAGTAGGATTCAGCACCACGTAAGAGTAATTATAAGAACTGTTGAAGAGCGGTATGAACATGTTAGGAAGACCCGTAGGAGGGGAACCTGGATAAAGATAAAGCGTCACGTTCATCTCATACAGCCCTGTGATGTTCACCTTGGCGTCGTAGAAGTTCTCTATCACCATTTGAAACGTTACGTTCCCCTTGAGGAGGTTCTCGAAATCGGTGACCCTAGACTCTGCTGTGGAATTGTGGATCTCCTGGGTTGAGCCCCAGAATATAGGGACACCATCAGCGAAGATGTACACTTGTCTGTCGTATTGAGTACCGTTAAACTCGCTTATTGACACGTTCAGTATTTCCTGAGAGTAATTCCCAGATGGTATTTCAACTTCCTTGGTTATAGGCTCTAGGCCAGTATCGTTGAAGAGCAAGTCCTTACCTATGACTACCTTTACTGGCTTTCCGGTGAAGTTGAGGTGATAAGCCTCAAAGGAATAGTAGGACGGGTCCTGATTGAAAAAGGACTGCGGGTAAGTCATGTTGAAGAGCCTAGGCAGGTAAACGTCGTTCTGTGTATGAGTGTAACCTTGGCCGTAGGTAAGCGCTTGTCCGGTAGGTAATGCCATGAGCAGGATTATTCCTATCATGAAGAGTTTTACCGTGACAGACCTCATTTTCTCACCCTTAAGAACAAGGAGAATAAAGCCAAGATTATCCCTATGGCTCCTACAGCGTAAGCTATGTAAATCGAACGGTCCAGCGATCCCACTGAACTGTTCAACGAAGAGATAGAATGGCTTAACTGGGCTTCCCTGACTTGAGGATAGTAATTGTACACGTCGAAGGAAAGGTTGTAAGGTAATCCATTCTCTGTTACTTGGATGGTGTAATGATAAAGGCCTCCTGGCATGCCAGAGAACGGTATCACAAAACTGGCTCCAGAAGGCGTGTAGAAGGCATGGTATTCAACTTCCTCTCCGTTAAGAGTTAGCGAGGTTATCTTTACGTCTTGTCCCTTTACTTCCACCTTCAATGAGGTGGAGTTCGTGGTAACGTTTATAGGGCTCACCGTCACCCTCGGTGCGGGTAACGTCGAGAGGTTCGTGTAGTTGTAGAACAACGCGCCTACCTCCCTCACGTCAGAGTTCGTCAGGTTAAACACGAACTTCACATCATGAACGTTAACGTCAACCAAGGTTAGGTTAGAGTTTATCAAGGTAAACGCTACCTCACCTCCACCTATTTCGCTACCCTCTAAAGTTACGTTTGAGTCCACTGCCTTCACGTAAGTCAGCTTTGACGATGAGACTACGACAGAAGCGTGGTCTGCTACCAAGGTCTTCAGGATTGAACCAGTGATATTTCCTGTAGTGTGGTATACAGTTATGCTGGGCGAGTAAACCGAGTTCACGCTCGTGGGGGAAGTTATGTTGAAAACTTCATACGTGTACGGTTCGACGAAGACTGTAGAGTTCGAAACTACGTTGCTCCCTAGGGTAGACGTTCCGCTCAACACTACCGAGAAAGGCCCGGCGGTGGAGAAGAGTCCCTCCCTCGACATAACTGAGGGGACGGTTACCTCAGCTTCCCACTCACGTATGGTGGAGTTGTACTGCATTGGTACTTCGTGGTCGAACTCCTCGTTTATGGAATTATACAACGACTGTTGAGGTATCATGGTGACGGCGAACTCGCCTTGTGTTACTTCAGTCCCGTTAGGATAGGTTATGTTAGCGTAGACCGTTACGTTCTCTCCCTGATATAAGGTTGACTGAGTGTATACCTTCCCGACCAGCTGTTGTGGAGACACGTAAAACCCGGTGGTGAAGTTCTCCATGCATATCCCAACCGAGGTGTTTATCTCTGAGGATACGATGAGCTTATAGAATCCCGTGGTGAAGTTCGAAGGTAAAGTTATGTTTGCCTCTTGGTATCCGAACAAGTTGTAAATGTAGTACTGGTCAACGTCAGGCGCTGGTATCATCGAGGTAGAGTAAACTAACTTACCTTGTTCGTTGTAGATGTAAACCATGTCTTTCCCCGTGAACAATCCCAGCCCTTCTCTGTCGTAAGCTGCAGCTATGACCGCAAAAGTCTCTCCCACGTTTATCGAACCTCCTCCGTCGTTAACGGGAGTCAGCACTGCTCCGTATATGAATCCTCCAATTACGTCCCAAGCGTAGACTGAGGCATCAGACGTGTTAACGTATATCACGTAAGCGCCTTGAGGGGTTGGGGGGATCACCTCTCCTTGTCCCTCATATAGACCTGGAGTGGAGGTTTGGAACATAGTTACGTTGAAGATATCGTGGGAGTCCAATGTGAAGTAAGCTTTCACTGAACTTAGCTCAACAGGGGAGCCGTTAGGCTGATAGATGCAGACTTCGTAAGTGAAGGGAGAGCTTATACCTATGTAGCCTTCAGAGGAGAGCACGTTTATCCCGTCTCCTACATCGACGTCTACAGACCCAGTGCCCGAAATACCGCCATAAGTCCCGTTCACGACGACGCTCCACACGTTAGGATACCCCTTGTTCACGTTTACTGTTGCGACCCAGTAAGATCCGTTGAAGTGTAGAGGGACTGTGAGGAGGAACCCTTTCAACGTAAAGATGTATACATTAAAGTTACCGCTCATGACAGTGGTAGAGTTAGGCGTCGAGATTGATGCCACAACCGTGAAGTTGGAAGAGTAAGGATACCATGGGTAAGTCTCGTTCTGTGAAAACGTCGATACAGATATCCTCAATCTGGGCTCACTAATCAAGGTCTTCATGACACGATCTAGCTCACCTACGTTAGGAGATCCAATTCCGGTTACTAGGTTATAGGAAGAGTTGGCCAAGTACTCGCCGTTGAAGCCTAAAGTGACGGGGTGGAAAGCCTCATGATACTCCGTGCTGTTCTGGTATATCTCGTACAAGTATGGGTTGAACAGACCTACAGGATGTTTTATGAAGGAGATCACGTCGGCTGCGATCCCTCCCCATAGCTGTGTTGATAAGCTAGTCCCTCCTATCACTGTCTTCTGCCCGTTAACTATTATCTCAAGCCCGGTGTAGGGGTTTGCGTCAGCTGAAACATCAGGGGTCGTCCTCGAGTCCGAATGTGTTACCGGGATCTGATACCATGGCGCGGGGAACAAGGTGCTGTACCCCCCGTCTGAGGAGACAGTGCTTGTCTGAACGTTCTCGTACTGCGGTTCAACGCTCCAAGCAGTCTCGTAACCGTAAGATGCGGTAGAGTTGGGCATTCCTAATTCACCCGACGTTATGTTAACGAAAAGTGACGTGCCACCCACTGCGGTGACAAAAGGTGAGGATGAGGGGAATGAGACTCCTCCATAGTAAGTCGGAGTTCCGCCGTATGCACCGTCATCTCCAGAAGCTGCAAAGAAGGATATCCCCTCGGCGGAACCCAAGGCGAAGTAGTAGTCCACCCAAGGATAATTGATCTGGGGTTGTCCATTTTCGTAGTAATAGAAGCCAGTAGCTGTAAGCTCGTTCTCGGGGATGCCAAAGCTCATGTCCACGACTTGTCCAAGGTCTTCGCTTACTATCAAGTCTATAGCTTCATAGAGAGCTGGACCAGCGTTTGAGGCTACCACTAAGTCTATCCTTGCGTAAGGTGCCATGGAGTGAACAGCCTCGACGTCAAGAGCAGTCTCCTCGTCCCATCCAGTGAGGACGCCCAGGATAGGGTGATAAGGACCGACGGGAGTTATGGTTAGGTTTAAGTTAGGAAGGTGGTAAATTGAGTCGAAGGCTTTTACGTCCTGCGTTATCTCTGGATATCCATATGCGTCGAGTATCACTACAGTTACGTTCCTTCCCTCGGATCCGGTCACGTTATAAGCTCCCTGAAGCTCCTGCGGGGTGTACATCAAAGCCGAGAACTGACTTCCAGGGACTTGAGCTGGAGCTTGAGAGGACTCATATCCATCTTTGAGTGTTACGTATTGGGGTTGGAACTCGGTGAAGTTAGTTAATCCGCCCACAAAGGTCCCATTGAGCTGAGACGGGATGATAGGAGATGTGCTCGGCTTATAGTAGCTCACGGAGGCGTCTTTGAACATGGAAAGTGAAGTGTGGAATACTTTGTCTACAAGCGAAGCTTTTCCAACTGCTATCACAGAGAAAGGAGAAGAGAAGGTCACGTTGAACCCGCTCTGCCTTAAGTAGGATAAAACCTCATCCTCTTTTTCCGTGTTCCCGAACATGGAAGCCTCCTCCTTCGACAGAGGAGGAATCTGATGGTTTGAGACTTCTTGAGCTGTCAAAAGCAGTTCGTTCATGTTCTTGGGAGGGATCATCACAAATATACATACCTCTTGGTTTGGAGGAAGTTGACCCGTTTCGCTTCCTTGAAGAGTAGGTCCGACATACCCCGTGGTGGATGAAAAAGCTCCAGCAATCGGGACTAGACTAAGGAAGAAGATAGAACTCACCAAAATTCCGATATATTTATACATCAAATGTCTTACACTGTTTATAATATTTAAGTATTGTCTTAACAAGTAATTTACAACTAACACAAAATCTTAGGATATTCTAAAAAGAATATATGTTGCAAATGTGAAATTTTACATACGACCTAAAAACAGTGCACATGTTTCATGAATACGCATTTCATGAATACGCAGTATTTTACTGTGTGAACTACCCCGTCCTCGTGGGCTTCCTGATTCATGGTCCTTGCCAGTACCGAAGTACTGGT
>DAHF01000010.1:3860-4283 GCA_002495845.1 Sulfolobus sp. UBA167 | reverse complement strand
GAAAATCTCTTGACCTTGGTTGACCTTTACGCTGCTAACAGAAGGATGTCTAGAAGTGAAGTGATGAGGGAAGCTCTACTTTTGTATCTGAAAGAGAAGCCGCTGGCGGGATTCGGACCCGCGACATCCGGCTCTCTAGAAGGGCTTACAAGGCCGGCGCTCTGACCAGGCTGAGCTACAGCGGCGTGACAAATTACTCTTCAAAAGTCTTAAAGTTTACTCGCCTTTTATAGGGCTACTATATAGCTCTATATATTTATTATAGGTAAAAATAGATTATGTAGATAAAGTATATATCATGACAGTTCTAAGTATCTCAGAAAAGTCTATGGAAAAGAATCCTTTCAAAAACGTGGATTCAAGCAAACTCTCGTTGAACCATATAAAAATATGGTATACATCTGGAATGGGCTTCTTTACTGA
>DAHF01000010.1:1347-3818 GCA_002495845.1 Sulfolobus sp. UBA167 | reverse complement strand
GAATATAGCAGGGTTCACTTCTTATCTCAATGGCCCAGACTCAGCTTTCTGGACTGGCCTTCTGGCATCGTCAGCAATAGTGACAGCAATTCTAGGCCAACTCCTATTTGGCTTCCTTGGAGACAGAATAGGAAGGAAAACCGTTTATGGTGTTGAGGCTTCCCTTCTAGCCCTCGGAGCCTTTCTGAGCGGTCTAGCTCCTACTCTTCCTCTTCTCATACTGTTCAGATCAATAATGGGAATAGGTATAGGAGGAGACTATCCGATATCAGCTACGATTATGAGTGAATACGCTAACATAAAGGATCGTGGGAAGTTGATAGCACTAGTCTTCGCCAACCAAGGTTTAGGTTCTGTAGCAGCAGTGGCAGTTGGTACTATTTCAGCCCTATACTTACCTCCAGACCTTTCTTGGAGGGTAATGGCGATAATCGGTGCCATCCCAGCAGCTACCGTGATATATCTGAGGAGAAAAGTCCCCGAGACGCCAAGGTATTCCCTCCTGGCAAAAGGAGATGTAGAGACTGCAAAGAAGGCAGCAGCAGTTCTAGGTACTAGCATAGACACCTCATCAGCAGTAACATCAAAGAAGGCGTCCTTCTCTGAATTCCTGTCAAAGTACGGAAAGCTCCTGATAGGTACAGCAATAGCTTGGACAATGTTAGACATGGCGTTCTATGGTACCGGAGTCTACTCTGGGCCAATAGTGAGCTCTGTTTTAGGTAGTACGTTCCCCAAACTCGCAGCAGGTCAAGTTTTGGCTTTAGGTGACTTCCAGGCAGATTTGGCTAAGGAAATATTCGACGGAGGAATTCCATTCTTAGTGGGTTTCTTTGGATACTTTACTGCAGTAGCTTTGATGGACAAGCTCGGAAGAAAGCTTATCCAGACCCAAGGGTTCGTAATGATGGCTGTGCTCTACACTGTAGTGTCACTAGTGATGGTGACGAGCGGAACTAAGGTGGCTGGATTCGTAATTCCAACTCTAGCAGCCTTCTCTCTTTATTCCCTAACGTACTTCTTTATAGACTTCGGTCCAAACACGACCACTTTCGTCATCCCAGCGGAAGTGTACCCTGTGAGGTATAGGACTACCGGACATGGCATATCCGCAGCGTCAGGTAAGGCGGGGGCAGCGATCTCTACTTACCTATTCCCAGTGCTACTGAGCTCCATAGGAGTTAAGGACTTACTTTTGATGCTTGCAGGTCTAAGCTTGATAGGCGCTTTAATCACTTTAGCCTTTGTGAAAGAGCCAAAGAACAAGTCTTTAGAGGAGGCTTCAGAGGACGAGATAGTCACTTCTGGAGGTACAAGTGTGTAGGTAATTGAATTAAATAAGAACAGAGTTTTTGAATAGTCATTATGTATCTTTAAAATATAGTCTTTTTCCTAGTTTTCAGTCCATCTTAAAGCGGTTTTATCGGGGCATTCTCTAAGTCAAGCCTTATTTTGGTTTTCACAGTCTAAAAAAGCCATTTAAATAAGCGTTAGTGTTTCAATGATATTATCTCTACCTAAGCAGTATCTTATTAGAGCAAGTCTTGAGTCTGATCTTGAATGTGTTGATGCTGGACATTTATGAGGATCTGGTTTTTTTTACCTTTTTAGCCTGAAAAACTCATGTTTCAAGGATAACACGTCTTATACGTCAGTTCTGAACGCGAACTTCTCCATCTTATACGCCGAGTCCCAGAACATGTACTCAAAGACAGAACCGATCCTGAACTGTCGTATCATATTCCTCTCCTCGTCCTCATTAGTCTTCAAGTCGCTCACTATTTGGAGTACTTCCTTGACCCCTGCCTCGTAGTCCTTGCCGGAATAATTCTTTATCCACTTATCATAGAGCGGATTTGATGAACTTGTCAGTTGCTCACCAACTCTCAAGTAGATCCAATAACACGGGAGCACTGCTGCGACGCCTTCATGGAAAGGTCTAGAGTAAGCTACTGTAGAAAGATAAGAGGTATACATCACGTTTGTTGGAGAAGGCTCAGCCAAGGCTTTTCCCCACATAGAGAAATAATATTCATGAAGTTTTTCCTCGTTTCTTTTGACATGGTTTACATGGTCGGCGAAGATCGACGAGTGACGTTCTTCATCTGCTTTAGCTGAGAGTATTGACAGTACCTTAGAGAATACCTTCAAATATTGATAATCTTGTATAATATAATATCTAAATTTCTCTTCTGGGAGCGTGCCGTCCCTCATCTCAGTGAGGAATGGATGTCTTATTATAGATTCGAATATTTCCTCAGAGCTCTTCCAGAGTTTTTCTGGATCCAAATCTCTTCAACGCTATTTTACTTTTGGAATTAAAAAAGCGATTTTTAGTCAAAGGGGAAAAGATTTTCTCATCGAGGTGAAGACTAATGATTCAAGGGGATGTTATAAAACCGCTATTCGATTAGGCTGAGTCACTGCCTTATGTCGAGAAGCAACGAGGACGGAAAGCATGTTAACCTTTG
>DAHF01000010.1:0-1335 GCA_002495845.1 Sulfolobus sp. UBA167 | reverse complement strand
CATTCTTTTTATAAAAAGACATCACTTCGTATAATAAAATGCATCGCCTATAGCGTGGATATAGGGATTCTTCGATTTCATATAACGAAAAACTTATTTTATCTCTTAGAGGTTTTTAATTAATGAGTAATGACTTATGGCTAAATTACTGCACTGATCTTGAATACTTCGATATGAACGACGAAGAGAAGAAGATTTATGACGAAGGACTGAAAGAAACCGCAAAGTACTATTACTATAATAGGAAGACCGGTGTAAATAAAATTAGATCATACAAGAGTTTTAAAATAAAAATTTCTGAAATGATGATGGACTTAATTTATGATGAAAACGGTTACATGAGAAGCTTGGGAAAGGTCATTTACGGCTTCTCTTTATTGGTGTATCTATTCTATTATTTTGCAGTCATTCAGGCCATAGACATAAATGGGCCACTTATACTCTTAGTGTATCTTCCAGGAGCTATAGGGGGTTCCCTGCTGATTTCCACCAAAATATTCCAACTGGAATTAGATGTAGCGGGGGAGGTGTCGGTCATTCTGGCTTTCGTATTCCCCTTCTTTCTCGTCATAGGTCTGTTCATTTCCCCACCTCTGCATGACTACTTTGATTCCGTCTCATCGTTTCTCGCCGGTTTCATAAGGTCATTGTGAGTTTGTCTGGCTGAGCCAAGCAAAGAAGAATACATTCATAAAGTAGAGAAATAAAGTGCATGAAATCTATCTGTATATATGGTTTCACGGAAAGCTCGCAATAAGATTATAGTTTTTGTTATAAATAGAGGCTGACCAAAAAATAGATTAGGTAACAACATCGATGGCAAAAACGTTCAAGACATAGTAAACATTGCAAAGGTATGGAGGAAGTCAGCTCGTTTTATCATTCTCTGTTTGATATGCTCTTCTCCAGTACCCTCTCTATTTGATCCTGATCCTCCGCCAGCCCAGAAATGCCTATCATCATACCCCTCTTCTAATACGTCGAGACCTAATTAGTATTACGCGTTTCCAGTTTCTTCCTCGGGCGTTTCAATCATTCTCTCTTTGAGAACGTAAAATTCTTTCAATTTACGAAAAGAATTACGTAAGTGCCNNTTTACTCTATCTACCATTTATCTGGACGAAGGCAACTTGTATGTTCATCTTCATTAGAGACCCTGCTGTGAGGAGATAGTTGACTTTCAATTTGTTAGATAATTAATTCACACGTGCTTGTTCACTTTTTATTATCTAATAAATTTATTAGAAAAAGCGTTAAATTAACTGCGCAAAACGAGTTAGGCGTCAGAATTCTGTAGATTCTCTCTTTAAATTGCTTTGTGGACTTGTTGAATTT
>DAHF01000028.1:1831-4480 GCA_002495845.1 Sulfolobus sp. UBA167 | reverse complement strand
GCATACAGATATGGAGAAAAATCCTCTCCGTACCGTGTTTTATAAATAGAGAATGATTACATTTAAAATTATAGAAATATATTGGAAAATATATGTCGTTTTTATCCTAATTAACCTAAATTACTTGTATGAACAAATATAAATGATTCACACTCTCTTATCTCTAGCCTTCTTTGTAACGATGTTCTGTAATTGAGAATAAAAACTTTCAATATAAAAAAGGGTAATCCTTAAAGATTATAGATAAATATAAACAATTTAATGAAAACTATCTGTCCGTTCTGTGGAGTAGGTTGTGGTATAGAAGTATCAGGGAATCGTGTCATGGGGGCAGATCACATAACCAACAGAAAAAGTATGTGTATAAAGGCTTCTATATTGCCTGAGATACGAGAAATAGAGAGACTAACTTCTCCAATGATCAATTCCGAAAACGTGGAATGGAACAAGGCTACAAATTATGTTGCTGATAAGATAAAGTCTAAAATTAAGAAATACGGTAAAAACGCTGTGGGTTTTTATATAGGGGCACAAATCCCTACGGAAGATCAGTACGTTGCCACTAAATTAGGAAAGGGCATAATAGGAACAGGGGTTTTTGACTCGAACGTCAGGCTTTGCATGTCAAGCGCAGCTTCATCTCTGAAGTTCTCTCTGGGTATTCCATTACCAACAGCAGACTATGACGATATAGACGAAGCAGAGAACTTTGTCCTCATAGGGGTGAATCCAGCTTCTAATTTTCCTGTTCTATGGAATAGAATCCTGAAAAGAAGAAATAGGGAAAAAGCTAAGGTCGTAGTTATAGATCCGGTCATTACAGAGAGTGCAGAAAGCGCCGACATATATGTTCAGATAAGACCTGGAACAGACCTAATCTTAATTTCTAGTATAGCCAGTGCGTTGATTGAAAATGGCGATGCAGATTTCTCCGAATTGGAAGGGAAGGAGGAATTCATTAATTTCGCAAAGAGATGGTACCCTTCAAAGGCATCAATGATAACAGGGGTTCCTGAGGAAACGATTAGGGACTTGGCTAAATTGTTAGGAAGGAAGACACTTTTCATGTGGGGGATGGGAGTAAATCAAACTATCAATGGAACTGATACGGGGATTGCAATAATCACTCTTGCTAAAATTTCAGGAAATCTATATGGAAATGGCAGAGGAATTTTACCGCTAACGGGACAGCATAATTCTATGGGAGCACGAGAAGTTGGTGCGCTAGCAGGTATGCTTCCCGGTTACAGATATGTAGATGAAGAGGGAGACGCCGAATTTGTAGAGGACTTTTGGGGAGTCCCTCGTTATACGATCTCTAGAAAATATTGGACAATAACGGATTTGCACAAGTTAGTTGAGGAAAGGAAAATCAAGTTACTTTGGATTATAGCTACAAATCCTGTGGTTTCTGTTCCCGAAATCAAGCGTTTTAAGGATGCCCTTTCATATATTGACACAGTGATAGTTCAAGACGTATATATGACGGAGACTGCAGCAGAGGCTGATGTGATATTGCCTGCAGCTGGATGGGGTGAAAGAGACGGCATTTGTACATCAGGAGATAAAACAGTATCTTACTTATCTGCAATCGGCAATCCTCCAGGAGAGACAAAACCGGACTGGCTAATATTATCCGAAATAGGCGTTCTACTGGGCGCTGAGAACATGAAGTTTTCGTCTACCTATGATATATTTCAGGAAATGAAAGAAATATTCAAAAATACAATATTAGATTTAAAAGATATTAATTACTCATCGCTAAAGGACGGACATCGACGTGAATTTATACCAGGAAAAGTTAAGACTAAAGGGTTTAGTGTAGATCTATTAGAATACTTAGATAATAATTCGTTCAATTTAATTACAATAAGATTATCAACTCAATGGAACACAACTACGAAAACTGGAAAGAGTTGGAAACTGAACATGTTGACAAATCTCCCCAGAGACGTTCTGATGATTTCTCTTGAAGATGCTAAAGAATTAAAGCTCAAGGACGGTGATTTCGTGAAAGTAAGAAGCAGAGAGAACTGTCTTCTTGCAAGAGTGAAAGTATCCAAGGGACTTCAAAGGAGAGTTCTTTACATGCCATTTCACTGGGGTTTAGCCAACGCACTAATGGATTGGAAGGCTGACCCTATAAGCAAGGAACCAGCTTTCAAACAGCTCTATGTTACTCTGCATAAACCAGATGAGAATTAATTCCTTTTAATTTAGTTGAAGTTATATATATAAAATATTTATATAAATTAAAATTATTCTGAGATTTATTATTTAAGTCTTTTTGTCATATGAACTTTCATGTAGCTCCGTAAAAGGGTTTAGACATTGATTGAACAAATTAAATAGACTGTCTTTCTATCTTTTTGTAATAATGTAATTATAAAAATATATTTGTATATACACGTACGCCTCTACCTCGAACTTGAAATATTTAAACAAGATAAGTACACAAGCTATATATTTTCTTATATATTTACGTCGTCTTGAGCCAAAATAAGGAGGTTAAAAGAGGGGACGAAAAAAATTCTCATTCTAAAAAATAAGTATCGGCTATCATAAACTTGAAATTTCATTGCATAACCTTAAGTCATGAACCACGGCATATGCATCATATGTCCTTGGACAAGTAAAGAAGTTTCATCC
>DAHF01000028.1:1558-1762 GCA_002495845.1 Sulfolobus sp. UBA167 | reverse complement strand
AATATAAGGCGTAATTCAGCGCATCTAACGTCTCTCCGATGAGGGCAACCATAGCTGAGGTCATAGGAGACGCACCGCTTGTTCCATATCTATTGCATATATACCCCAATCTAGCTCTTTAAATACATTTTATATTTTTTATACTATATTAAATGTTTTATCTCTAAAAATTGCTTGAGCTCATAGCACGGTTTATCTAGTCTG
>DAHF01000028.1:0-1512 GCA_002495845.1 Sulfolobus sp. UBA167 | reverse complement strand
CCTAACTTCACAGTTAGCTTCCTATCTTACTCTATGGAGGATAGAAGTTTCATGGTTACATTTCTAGGAGATTTGGACTAAAGTCTGCCTTTCAAAAATTCTTGGATGCTATCCGTGCAGAATCCCCTCTCCCATGATGTAAATATCAAAGTATCAGAATCGAGTATGGCTGTGAAGTCTTGAACATGACTTGGGACTGAACGAGAAACTAGATAAGGAAGTCAAGAGGAAGGGCATATGTTACATGCTGACCTTAAGCTACTTGTGAAGTCAACTCTAATATCCAAGTTGAGAGAAAATGAGAGAAAAGGAGAGAATGAATAAAGGCTTACTTTCCTCAGGACATGAAATGCATTTTCATTGGAATTGAAGATTATTGCAGGAACCTCGGCAGTTCCTTAGATAGACCTCATATGAACTACGAGAAGATCGTGCTTCTCAGCAAAATGGGATTTAATGGATATATATCATTTTTCACATCGTCTGCTGCAGAGTTTCAAGAAAACGAAAATAAAAAAGAATTGACTTAGATACAAGAATTTATCTTTTAGACTCCCTTTCTCCCTTTTATTTATTTCTATACATATACTATATTTCTTTTTACCACCTGCTGTACTTTAACCATTTCCCATTGAACTTAAGCAGCATCCTGTCGTTCCCTCTCTCGTCCTTAACCTTATCTATATCTATCATCACGTCTATCATGCTCATTATCCCGTCTCCAAACATCTCATGGGCTACGTCCTTTATTGCGGGTCCATAAAGGAGGACTGCCTCGTAAAGTCTATATACGAAGGGATCAGTAGGAGGCCAGGGTTGAGAGGGAGTTCTCATGGGCACATCCATCAAGATTTCCTTGTATTCCGACGGTAACTCTAATATCTCTATCAACCCTTCTGCTTCCTCCTCAGTTGCCTGGCCATAGCCGTAAAGCAACATGGAAGTATAAATTGGACTTCTTCCTATATGTTTGGATATTTCTTCCCATGTTAGCTTCTTTTCTCTCTTTCTCTGAAGCATAAGATCTCTGGCTTTAGATTTATCTAACATATGGCGTTCACATCTTCTCTTTATTATATTGAGGCATTATTAACTTTTTAGCCATAGCTTAGATACAGTGTTACTTCCTGGCCAAAGTGTAAATATATAATGTTCAATCCCTTCTCTTACCGTCCTAGAATTCCATTTGAATTAATTTGCAAAGATAAAAAAATTCTATGAAGTGATAGGGAATTTTTAGATAAGGATGGACGGAAACACCTTGTGCCTTCATATAGAGTATTAATGAGAGATCGTACGTAACTCACGGCCTCATTATTGAACTCTAGAATACTATATATATGAAAAATAGTATATATGATCAGTAAACTAGGATAACTTAAACTCTCCTCAGTGCACTTCTAGTTCCAGCCCTCTTAAGTGGGGACATTATTCCAGAGATGATAGGTAGCATAAGAAAACGGGTATCAGAGCAACACCTAAGCCATGAGTACAATTCCTAGGATACATCAT
>DAHF01000097.1 GCA_002495845.1 Sulfolobus sp. UBA167 | reverse complement strand
AACAGAAATGATATCAAGACCAAGTCTGAAAGAGCTTGGTCAGTACTAGGGCTGGGGGAACTTACGCCATGGAGAGCCAACCCTCCGTAACGACACGGGGCATCACAGAACGGTTCATTGGAAATCGTGGGAGAAGATCGAGTTGCTCAGAGAAGGAAAATTGCGAGGTGATGCCCCTTCCGTTAGGCGGGGTAGTTCTCTTGTCATTTGGAGATTCGCTTAAGCAAGAGTTCATCATCCAATAGTTCCTTGCTTACGACCATGTTGTAGAGCGATACAAGCCTTTCACTCTCGTTTCTAGAAACGTTCGATAGGTCATCTGCAAGCTTATTTATTATGGTTATTTCCTTGAGCCCAGACATAGCCCATCTATCTACAAAAGTCAGATCTCTCTCTGGGTCCTCTCCCTTTCTTGAGAGGACGTCAATTCTTCCTATTGGAGAAGCTAAGTCTCTCTGGTAATAAAACGAGGTAATCTCTAGCTCATCTTGGAAGTATTTCTTATATGCGTTATATGCCCCTTCTAGGGGATCCAGTTCATTCACTTTCCTATCTTTTAATGAGTCCTCCCATCTTATAGGTCCTAAATATAGTGAAGAAGAATATACATTTTTGTATTTACGATACTTTAAAAATATCATTGACGCTATAAAATTTTCCGTAGATCTAGAGATTTGCTTTAAACCCCTATTCATGAAGTAGTTTATTAAAAACCTCTGCGAAAACCTCTTGGATATTCCAATTATTGATGAGTTCCTCTTCTTTTGCATTAAAACGTTAGCTCTAAACTTTACGTAATCTGAAAGGTCTGGGAAGTCTTCTACGTGAGGATCTTCATAGTATGTGGGTGGATCTATAATAGGCCCGTCTATCATTATCACGTCAGAACCTTCACATTTGTTTAGAAGTGTCGTCTCCAAGTACAACATTAATAATATTGATTTGTTTCCTATGATGTTCTCGTCGTAGTAGTTACTTGCTATCTTGAACTCCTCCTCTATATCTGGAGGTATGTCCTTCTCTTCCTTGTCTTCACCCCTGATAGCCACTGCCCTTGCTATGACGAAGACGCTGTCACGCAATGGGACAATGTACCTGCTACCGTCTATGGCACAAGCGTTATGAGGAGGAGGTCTTTCCTTGACTTCCTTGAACTTAAGGTCTAAGTTCCCGTCTCTAATGTCTTCATACGCTATTTCTATGAGCGTGTTAACCTTCTCCCTTTCCTTCAAGTTCCTTTCAGCCAGCTCCGTAATTCTCTTCACTAAGTCATCGTTTTTCATAAGGACATCTCCACTTGGATTCCTTTCTCTATTAGGAGCTTAACAATCCTCATGGAATCATCATAATTAGACTTATTTACTTTGATCTTACCGTTTTCAATTAATCCTATCATAATGTTTAAACTTCTCTCGTCCATATCCTTCTCTTTGACTTTATCTATTACTATTTCCTTCACCTTGTTCAGATGAGCCTCGGCTTCTTTTACCGTAGAGAATAGCTCAATGACAGACGTTGAGGAACTATGAAAAGTCCTTACCTCCACGTCTTCCTCTAGAAACTGGTTGAGTACTCTAGCGTAGACTTTCAACGCCTTGTTATTTTCATCTAATTTCTCTTTCAAGTTTTCCTTTACTTTCTCTGTAGTCGCTTCGATGTCCTTCATCAACTCCGATAATTCTCGGTTTACATAGGCAACCGTCTCTACTATGTGATCTGGGTTGTCCATTCTTGAAACTTTCTTAATTTCAGCAGTAAGTCTTTCTAGCCTCTCTGACAGCCTCTTGTCTTCTGAATCTATTTGTTTCAAACTTCCGATCATTTCCCTCGTTTTGTTCAAGGACTTCGTTGTCGACTCAAGCTTATCCGAAGTCTCCTGGAGTTTCGAAGCGATTCCCTTGAGTCTTTGAAGTTCCTCTTTCATGTAATCTATGTTAAGCGTATCCCTTGTTTCTTTTAATTTTATATAAAGTTCCTCAGCTTTCAATTTTGCTCACCTTCATTTTTATTTCTTTCATGATCTCCTCTATTTCCTGGGAAACTTTAGACGTCTCCTTCTTGATTAAGGGCAACTCTGGCATTGCCTTATTTAAAGAGTCTAGGAGTATTTCAATGTCTGCTATTGTCCTCGACGAATCTTTCAGCTTATTGATGTAGCTGAAGATTTCCATGTCCTTAAAGAAGTCCATCAGTGGTATCCTCATTCCGCTCACCGTAGACTTGAGCACTTTCATTATGAAAAGTCTCAGGTGCACCGGTTGCTCCTGTGTCATGGAAATTGCAGATAACGTCTCATCAAGAGCTTGCTTGAACTCCTCGCCCTTTCCTTCGTTGTATAGATTTCGTATTATTCCCTCCATTTCCCGCGAGATTTCTCCCATGTTGTTGAGCCTAGTCATTATTTCTTCTACTGTCTTTTCCTCTTCGGTCTCCTCTTCTATTCCAAGGAACTTCCTCGCTCTGACTATTACATCAATCTTATCTGATATCTCGAGCTTAACTTGGTTTTCAGCTTGGTTATTGCTCTCTTCCGCTAAGGACGATAGCTTTGTGTAAGTAGAGGAGAGGGCTATGTACGCCGAACAGAACCTGAGAAAGCTTAAGTCCTCTTTTACCTTCATACACATGTCCTTGTAATGCAACATGGTATTTTTCATTTCACTTAGGCTTCTAATTCCAGCGTCCCTCCTTTTCGCTGTCAAGAAATAGTCGTCTCTATCATTTTGGTTGAGTTCTGAAATTTTATTCAAGAGAGATTCAATTATTTTGTCTTTGTCTAAATTTTTGAAGAGCTCCCCCGAAACTAATGAGACGTAAGTTATGAAGCTCATGCTTTGGTCTGCCTTGGTCTGGAAAAGCCTTGCTACTGCATTGACAAATTTCTCATCAGGTGTGCCCGACGCTGAGGAAATGAAGGAATTTACTACCATATTCATGTAATCGTCATATTTCTGCTTGATCAAGCCTGCAATTATTGAGGAAACTCTTTGTGGTACTTCTCCGTATAGGTCTCTGAAGTCTAGAAGACCGTTTTTCTCTTTGATTATTCCATTTGAGATAAGGTAAGGTATTATTTCCTCCTGTAGTGAGTTCTCAGTCTCGAAGTCCTCCAAGTGAAATTGCTTGGATCCAAACGTTCTGAACTTCTGGTTAACTATAGAGTCGGTTTTCTCGAAGACATCCTTTACCTCAGCTACCTCATTGAGCGGATAGAAAACTAGCCAATTGAAAGATTGAATGAGCCTCTGTTTAGTTGCTGGGAGCTGAGGGAAGACTAGCTTTTCGTAGGCTTCGTTGACGGTTTTCTCTATTCCCCTTTTTATTTCGCCTAACTTTATTTCAATTGAGTCGTACCTTATGTTAGCCCCTTCCCTGAGTTTACTAGCGAACAACATGTAAAGAAGCTGTCTTCTAGCAGGCACTGGGATGTCCAAAAGCGTCGATGATACTCCTAGCTTAGACATGTCATCCATTAACTTTCCGACTATCTCTTGGTTATCTGCTACGAAATCGTTCTTGATAACTATCATGGAGTGAACTATATCGTTCTGTAGGTGCCGGAGGGCGAACTGCTCTATTTCAGAAGTAGGATAGAGATATAAGATGTTAATTTTCTTGTCGTTGATAGAGACCTGCAAGGATGTCAGCTGTGAGGAAATGTTGACTTTGTCGATCTTCCACTCTGGTTTCGCTACCTTGATGAAATTCACTATTGATTCCATTAATTTCTTGTTGTCAGTTATGTTTTCGTTGACGAACCTTAAAGCCATATCCCTCTCTTCCCTAGATTTGAAATCCACTATGAGCCCTCCGACGTTGGCGTTCACTACCCTCTCGTAGAAGTCCCACCTTAGAGCATAGAAATCTCCAGACGCCAGAGGTAAGGTTCTCTCCTTAAGCTTCTTCATGGTGTCAGCGTCAGTCGTTATTCCTTCATATACTACCTTCTCTAGTTCTTCGCTTACGAAGACGTAAAGCGAGTCCTCTACGTTTCTCGTCCTGCTCACAGTTAGGAGGAAGTCCTCCAGATTCGACGCTAAAGGGAGGTCTGAAGTGGCCTGCAACCATTTATTGTATGGTATCAAACTGCCCTTCACTACCACACCCTTTAACGGCTCAACTATTTCGTCCTCGACTAGACCTACCCTCTTCATTAAGGCAGAGTATATTCTCTTCCTTTCGTCGAACTCGACTTCGTCCTCAAGCTTTAAGAGCTCCTTTTCCTTTACCGTTTCCTCCTCGTCGTTGAGGAAACTCTTTGACGCTCCCCTGGCTATCTCTTGGAAAGTCCTCTCTACTACAGGAAAGCTACCCAGTATGATATCATTTATAAGTCTGGTGTATTTCCTTCTCTCCGGCTGTGTAACCCAGAACGGCAGATCCATGAATTCTAAGTAGTTTAAAATTTCGGCTTCGCTGAGTCCGTTCTGTTTAAGCGAGCAATTTATCATTAACAGGAACTCGAGTTTTGACGGGAGATTGAGCGATACTTTCTTAATTCTTTCGAGAAAGGCAGGAAAGGTCTCTTGGAACAGATATTGGATTTGTCCTCCGACGCTGAATATCTTGCTAAAGGCGCTCGGAGTCATGGATAAGTAAACAACTGAGTTTCCTTGACTGTTAGCTAATGTCTTTAGGTTAATCCAAAAATCACTTATTTTATCTCTGTACTTAGCGAAAACTATGGGATCCACTAGGTTTTCTACTTCATCTATGAGCACAACTCCATCCTTTGGTGCTATCCATTGGTCAAGGATATCAGAGAAGTTCACCTTTTTTATTTTAATGTGGTGAACTCTGCCGTATTCTTGCATTATATCAAGGAAGAAGGATTTGCCTTGTCCCCAGTCAGCCACAAGGGCTATAATTTCAGGGGACTCCCTGTCGCTCTTTATTCTCTTTAATTCTTGTTCTATCTCGCTAAAGAACTTCAGCCTGTTTACATATCTGATGTCGGATACGCATTTGAAGAGAGAAAACGCCGATTGACTGTCAGCTGCAGTCTCGCTGAGCCTCTTTGCCATAGTATTTTAATCTGCTGATAATACTCTTTCAACTCTTTCCACGCTACCTGCGTATGATCCCAACCTAGCGTCCCATGGTATTCTCACCAGCACTGGGCTCCGCATAGCAGACATCAGTCCGTTGACTATTACGTATCCTGTGTCTAGCGATGTCAACGCATGTGACAGAGATTCAGGCAGACCTCCTGAAGCAGACATTACGTATCTCACATCCTCATGATAGATCCTGTGGAAGAAGAAAGTATTCACCATGGAGAGGACGTACTTGTCTATGAACGCAGGTCTCTGGCTAACGAGGAAGAGAGACAAGCCAAATTTTCTACCCTGCGTAGCCAAGGTAACTAGAATGTCCTTGGTCAGATTAGCATTCACCGGGTAATCATTAGACGGAATGTAGTTTTGGGCTTCCTCGATTATGAATGCCAAGAAACGTTGCGACCCGCTGTATTTTGTCCTTGTAAGGTAGTTGTAGGTAATTCTAGAAATGTAACTTACTATCAACTGTTTGGTGGTTACGTCTATCCCCGGGGACGCGTCGGCGGAAAAGTCTACCGTTGCTAACCCGCGTGACCTCCACATGAGCTCTAGCGTGTTTTCAGTCAAGGAAGCATTGGAGCTCACCAAGGCTAACTTGTTGACTACCTTGTTTCTGAATATTTCTAGGGCGCTCTGTATGCTCTTAGAAGTGCTGTAGTTGAACCCGAGTTCCTTGTTGGATACAGCTTCATTTATCTCTTGTTTAAGGTTATCGAGACCCGTAGGAGTGCCGAGGAGGAAGTTGAAGTCCTTCTGGTCGTGAAGGGAAAGTATGTACTCTAAGAAGTTAGACTGGAGGGCGTTTCCTCCAGACTGCCCGTATTTGAGGGAGGTGATGAACTCTGCCAGATCTCTAGGGGAAAACAGTGAAAGGTCAATGGTTAGTCTCTGATCATTTGGGAAGACTGGGTCTCTTAGGACGTACCTCTTTATCCATCTCCTCCCAGCCAACATATTTGAATTTGTGTATGTGAAGTCTGCGTAGTCTCCGTTAGCGTCAATTAGGACCACTGGAATAGCTTCCTCCTTCTCTCCTATTCTAATGTTAGATAAGTTGTAAAGGAGATACCTCATGTTATAACTCTTTCCGCTACCAGTCTCTCCAAAAATCCCCACATGCATGGTGATCGAGTTCAGGTCCAGCAGGAGCGGTATGTTCGAGCCTGCTAGTCTACCGTACTTTATATATCCGTTGAAGTCGGGTAGTCCGTAGAAATCGGGGAGGTCGCTATCGTTTATCTCGGGCAAAGTTCTGATCAATGAACCCGGTTTCGGTGTCGACGTGTGTCCATACCTCCTTATGATGAAGAGGTCCGCTCTTGTTACGGTCCCTGAGCTCAGCAAGCTGTAAATTTCGGAAGTCTCGCTCAAAGGTCTTATAAGCTCAGAGTCTTCGGTGAAGAAGTTATTTATGTACTCGAAGGACTCTATCCTCCCTAAGGATATTTTTTCGTAATCTTGGACTACTAGGAGTTGCCCCATACTAACGTCTAGATTTTGAGCCAATATCGCTCTCACGGCGTTGTTCTGTCCTTTCTGCAGGACTATCCCAACGGGTTCGTTCTTGTCCAGTTCCATGAAGACAACTCTACTGAGGTGGCTTTTAACTTCATGACCTAGTCAGTTGATTATTTTTTTATATATATAAAAAAATAAAATAAAATTAAAAAAAGTCCCCATTTCATCTTCCTAGTCAGAGATCCTATCCGTGAGGGCGGGTTTTCACTTCGTGTTAGTCGTATCTATCGCGTTTATTTCCTTGCCTTTAGCTACTAAATTTTCTATTGATTCATTGATCGACCTAAACGCCAGCTTTCCATACCTCGTGAGGTATAGCTTTACGCCCTCCTTCCTTGAGGCTCTGTCAACTATTGAGTAATGATGAGCGGGAAGGACTCCAGCTATGATCTTGTGTTGGTTCGCGATTTTCGCTAAAGGCTTTCTGAGCAGATCGACGAACTCGTCCTTCTCTTGTGCAGTCATGACCTTTGGAGAATATTCATAGGAATTAAAAGGGTAGCATTCCTCAACTTCTCTGGGAACCAAGAGCATCGGCTCTGATACTGAGTAAATCTGGACGTATTCATCCAAGTTTTTCCTCTTTATGATAGAGTAAGCTAATCTATGGGTAGCAGATCTGCTGTAAGGCTTCATAGAAGTGCAGGGTAGCAATAAGGCTAACGGTTTCGTGGACTCATATGACTGAACGAAGAACTCGTGCCATCTCCTCACGGTAGGATTTATGAAGAGGTCTTCTCCGTCTCTCTTAATAATAGGTTGAAAGGAATTAATCTTAAGCTGGTAATAAAGAGTTTGACAGTTTATCACACTGTTCACCTATTTCATCTTCTATCTCTGAAATGCTCATATCCGGCTCCATCTTTTGAGAGGTGTAAGAAGATTTGATGAGAACCCATGCGTTTATCAAGCTTCTTTGCTTCCAATGTGATAGATCGATCCTGAAAGGGTACCCAGTCTTTTCAAGAAACGAAAATAAGGAATCTAACTCTTCTTGAGACGCTCTTCTGACTCTCCATACTATCTTTCTTTCTCCCACATAACGTTCGCCCTTCCCGGGTATTATAACCATGCCGTGGATCGCCTTTATTCTGTAGGTGGAAGTATCCACGCTGTTAGCGTCATAAAAAATTGTCCTCATGTAAGGGGATCCGGCACCTAGGACATGTATCCACGTAGATGGTAGAGACTTTCTGATGAGCTTGTATATCTTTCTGACGAGGGATCTACTCCCTTTCTGTCCCATTGTGGGAGGGACTATTCCTCCGTAAGCTATCTTCTTTACTCCGTAAGATTTGTAAAAGTCGATTGACTCCATGAGGTCTTCTATGTTGTAAGCATGAATTACCGGGATTATTTCCCTATCTTCGAGTTTGTGGTAAAGGAACTCGAAGTTCTCGAAGTTCTCTCTCGGTACAGGGGAGCAAGGAGGGACTGGCCTATCAAGGCTCATGAAAGTTTTTGCGTTCAGGTAATTGTATTTCTTGTAAACAGTCTCTAAATTAACATCCATCTTCCTCATCATGATCTGGTACCCTCCGGAGTCTACCCATGTTTCGTTATCCCAAGGTATCTTCTCCCACGTGAGTTGGTTTATCATTAGGGGAACTCCAAGTTCCCAGATGGGCAACCTACTATCAGGTATTCCTAAAATGATTTTCATTCAACTGGTGATCTAGTAATACCCATTATATCTCATTCCAAGATAATACCAGTTAATATCAGGTAAACAACCCCTCATCACTTTTCAGGTAAGGTTGGGATCCTCATCGTATAACCATTAGCAAAAAGCTATTTAAGGTTAAGAATTTCTATCACTCTTGGTCATCTCTGGGTTTTTTAATAACTTATCTGGATTTATGGAAGTTAAGCCTCTTATAGGATTAATTGTGATCTTTTCGCTAGTTTCAGAGATCTCACTTGTGGCATTTTCGTCTACGTTAGTTACACCTGCACCTAACGTGAGTTTTCATATATACGGAGCTACTTCGGTTTCAGTATCTTATGGAGAGAACATAGTTTTAGTTTCCAGAAACGAATCAATGTACATACCCACGGGATCAGTAGTAGAACTACAAGTAGATACAATTAACGAAAATCCATGCATTATCGTCAACGGAGTGAAAAGTCAAGGAAGTGCAACGTTTGTAGTAAATGGGTCTGAACATTATAACGTAACTATAGTAATGAAACCAGTAATAGTATTTATAAAAGTAATTTATTATGGGAGTGGTTATGTTTCCATTATGTTCCAGAACGGAACAGCAAAACGTATAAGCAATGGAACTCCAGTTTACTTACCCAAGCTATCTATGCTGAGAATAAACGCACATCCATCTGATGGCTATGAAGCGAATTGGTCAAATGGGCTCTCAACCGATCAGATATGGTGTTTCATTTACCAGAATCAAACGTTGTACTTATCATTTAGACGTGACCCGTCAGACCATAGTCTGATAGGAGGATCTAACTTAGTTCTCAACGCTGCTTTGGGTCTCCTTTTGCTGGGCATATACCTTCTTCAGAGGCATGAGAAAAAGAAAGAAGGGGAGTTTTGATTTTTAGGAACAAGGAAATTAATAAAGACTAATTTGTAATATATAATAAGTAGTAGAATAACATATTTTTAATAGACGAAAAGGTAAATAAGTTGTGGCAAATAGACTTCAAAATGCTAAAAGTGCTTTCTTGAGGGAGGCTTCAGCACAGCCCATAGATTGGCGAGAATGGTCTCAAGAGTCTCTGCAAGAGGCTAAAGAGAAAGATCTACCTATTTTGATAGATGTAGGGGCAGTGTGGTGCCATTGGTGCCACGTTATGGATAGAGAAACATATTCCAATACAGAAATTTCAAGGATAATAAATGAAAATTTCATACCTATCAAAATAGACAGGGACGAAAAACCTGATTTAGACAGACAACTTCAGAACGCAGTATCTGCCATCACGGGCGAAAGCGGATGGCCCCTGACCGTATTTATGACGCCTTCTGGAAAAGTATTCTTTGGTGGGACTTACTTCCCACCAGAGGACATGTACGGAAGGATAGGTTTCAAACGTCTCCTTATGAATATTGTTCAATTATGGAAGTCTAAAAGGCAAGAAGTAGAGAAGTCTTCATTCGATCCTTCTTCAATAACATTCAAAGGAGAAACGCTAGAGACCTCGGTACTCATAGACCAGATAGTCTCAGAGTATGACCTAGAGTATGGCGGATTGGGTTCCTCAGCTAAGTTTCCTCATCCTCTAGTTGATACGTTAATGCTTGATTATTCAGCTATATCAGGAGACGACATAGGTAAGAAGCTCGGTATTTTTACGTTGAAGAGAATGTATAACGGGGGGATCTTCGACCAGGTCGGAGGTGGGTTTCACAGATATACTGTAGATAGAGAATGGAAGTTGCCTCATTTCGAAAAACTGCTCATAGACAATGCAGAAATTTTAGAAGCACTTTTCAAATATTATTCATTGACAAAGGATCAGGACATAATGGACGCAATGGAGCTTACTTATTACTTTGTGAAGAGGGAAATGGATGCAGGAAATAACTTCGCTAACAGTCTTGATGCTGATAGCGATGGAGTGGAAGGCCTTTTCTACACTTGGACAGAGGAAGAGATCGACGAATGCCTAGGGGAAGACTCACAGTTAGGGAAGAAGATCTTCGGCTTCAATAAGGGTGCCGATGTGGAAGGACGAAAGGTGTTGATGAGGGAAGTGGAGAACGATCAGTTATCTAAGAAGTTAGGGGACGAGAACCCCTTTCCCAAATTGAGGGAGCTTAGGGGTAAGCTCTTGGGTTGTAGAAAGTCTAGGAAACCCCCGTTCAGGGACACGAATGATTATACACATCCAAATGCGAGGATGTCAGAGGCTATGATCATGGTGTCATTCCTGCTTAAAGACCAATATGGACTGCCCTTCGATATACTGAGAAAAGCCGGTTCCTCTCCATCTAGGAGGATCATAGGGAACGAAGATCCTAATTTGGATGACGTTTCTTCCTTAATACTTGCTAACATCAGTGCATACGAAGTCACGTCAAAGAGAGAGTTCTTAGATAGGGCACAGGAGCTAGCCTCTTTAACAAGAGAAATGCTGAAACAAGTGAGACCCAATGCCTTGGATTCTCCGAATGAAAGCACCGCTTCTATGGTTTCAAAGTCTTTGATAAGGCTCTCCATTTTAGAAGGAAAGGAGGTCAAGGTCGATGATATCGAAGTAGCTGGATCTCCTTCATTCTATGCAGGCATAATAGGAAGCAAACTATCTGTCGAGAGCGGTAATTTCGCCCATGTCGTGGTGGTGGACGAAAATGACGGGAAATCTGATGAGCTACACAGGGAATCAATTCTTACATACTATCCCATGAAATTAGTTGAGAAGGTTGCTGACTCAGAGAGAGATTTCCTCCCTTCATATATAAGGTCTATGTTCGACGTGAAGAAGGGTGTAAGCAGGGTCTTCATTTGTAAGGGTAATGTTTGTAGCCAACCTATAACTGATCCGCAGTCCATTAAACAGATTCTTAAAACTAAGATCTGAGAAATTATATTTCATGGATCAGCTTCTTTCGGGCAGGAAAGTAGGAATAATAGGAGTAAGCGAAGGATTAGGGTATGCTTTAGCCTACTTCTTGCTTAAAGACGGAGCAAAGGTTCTCATAAATGCTAGGAATAAAGAAAAGCTTGACAAAATCAAGACGATTCTCCTAAAATACGGCACGGTGGAAAGCTTAGACGCATCAATGGAGAACCTGGAGAATGTGGATAAGCTGTTTAATTTAGCTAAAGAGAAGCTCGGAGGTCTAGATGACCTAGTGGTAGCCATAGGAGGTTATGTTGAAGACGATATCAGCGACCCTAAGGGATTAGACGCAATGATAGATTCTCAGGTTAAACTTCAGCTCAGGGTTATATCTAAGAGCATAAAATACCTTCATTCAGGCTCAACTATAGTCATGATATCTTCGATGAGGGGTATAGATAAGGGACTTCCAAATCAACTCTCTTACGGGATAGCGAAAGCTGCAATTGCGAAAGCGGTTCAGATCTTAGCTTCCTCCCTTTTGGAAAGGGGGATAAGGGTTATAGGCGTTGCTCCAAGCGTCATAGACGGTAAGTTTGAGCCAGAGAGAGACTGGAGGAAACTAAGGAAATTGGGAGATTGGAAGGCTCCCCCTGAAGACTTCGCCAGCGTCATCTCAATACTTCTGAGCGATAGGATGGAGTGGATTAACGGAGTAGTTGTCCCTGTAGACGGAGGTGCGTTCTCGAAATGAGCGACAATTTTAGTTACCTTAGGGAAAAGTACGGAGAACTGTGGAAATCCTATGTGCAACACGAATTTGTGCTGAGAATGAAGGAAGCTTCTCTTCCTAGAGAAGCCTTCAGATATTATCTAATTCAAGACTCTAAATATGTAGCAGAAATGCTTAGAGCCTTAACTGCTGCCGCAGCTAATGCCATGGACGACAAAGTGTCGTCTTTCCTAACGCATGTTCTCATTTCAAAGGATAAAGGTAAAGAAGTACACAATGACCTGCTGAAAAAGCTAGGAATAGGCGAGAGCGAAATAAAGGCAACTAAGTATTCTCTAGTCAATTTCGCTTATACCAGGCATTTGCTTTTGAGCTCTAAGAGTTGGGACTCGTTCATTTTTGCTTGGACGCCTTGTATGGTGGGTTATCACGAGATAGGCAAAATAGTCAAGGATAGCAAAGACGAATTGTACAAAGAATGGGCTTCCTTTTATGCGTCCGATGAATATCGTGAGAGAAGCGAATCTGTATTAAAAGAACTCAATTCTCTAAATATTACAGATTATTTAGAGTCACTTTTCGAAAACAGTGTGAAGCTTGAAGTACTTTTTTGGGATTCCGCGCTAAAACAAAGTGAGCTTCTCTTTAGGTGAGGGATTTGGCTTGGGTTAACGAAACCAGCTTTACGTTATTCTGTGACGGGAGTTCTTTGCTATTTAATTGTAACACTGGCAGATTTATAATTGAGATAAGAAAGGAGAAAAATAAGCTTTCAGTTTTTATCTTCTCTAATGGAGTGAGAATGACGTTCGACGGCTCTAGGCTCTTTGACATGCATAATTTAAAGGTAATGAAGGGAGATGATGGGAAAGAGGAATTGAGGAAAATCCTTAGGGAAGCCTCAGTAGACCTGAAAGATGGAGTTTCTTCTATCAACAATTACTATGGTGTTCCAGTGAAGCTAATAGAGAAAGTGGTTGATGAATTCCTTGAGAGCTGTGACGTAGACCCAGCTAAATACCTCGGTTTCAACACGAACAAGCTGAAAATCTCCTATGGAAAGGAGTTCTCTAAGGACTCCGCAACTTTCGAGAGCAAGAACTTCGCTGAGATTGTTCTAGGAAACGGCGGTTGTATAAAGGCAAAAGTATACTTCGATTCATCGAAACCGTCTTTTATGATATCTGAAGATTGTGAGAATTTCACAGAAAACAGATTAGAATTTGAGGAGAAAATAAACAATGTAAACACTCTCATGGAGGAATATAAGGAGATCATTGAGTCGCTTAAGAAATGGTTAAAGGAATGAAGCGTATTCTGATGATTGTGCAACCTTATACGAAGAACGATAGAAGACCTCAAGAGACACGATCCTCAAACAAGACAAAGGCTATTCTATCTGTATCCTCATGAGGTGAATAATTTAAACCATCCTGAAGATATATGATATCATGATTAACGGGAACTCAAAGGAGTTCTATGTGAAGCTCTTGAGCAGCAATAATCTTTACGATAGGTTGGATGGTTGGAACAAGATAGATTATTTAATATCTGAAGGTATGCTTAAGAGGGAAGAGATATTATCTCTGATGAGTAATTTTCAGGAATTACTATACAATCAAGATTCTGTTGTAGCTCTTCATGCATTTAAATTATTAGACAAGTTTGTTGCATTGAATTTAGTTAAAGTAGATTCCAGCCTTAAAGAAAGAATAAAGCAGCTCGTGCTAGAGCCAGAATTAGATAATTGGTGGGTGGCGGAAGAACTTGTGTCAAAGAAGATCCTATCACCACAAGACTTATCTGAGAAAATCGATATCTTTCTCAAGTTCCTTGAATCCACAGGAGCAGACCAAATTGACGCATGGAACTTAGCCAAAAATCTAGTTCATGACGGTGCAATTTCTAAGTGCTTGCTAAAGCCTTATGCCAAAAATCTCCTAGTACTTTTGAAATCGTCTGACATGCACTTAAGATTTAACTCATGGCTTATGGCTTCAGATCTAATAAAGGAAGGGATAGCAGACGCGAGTGAATTCAGGGAAGCTAAGGACTATTTGCTCGAACTATTGAAAAGCGACTACTTTGAGGATTTATCGAGGATTTACGAGAAATATGCCACAGATTTTCTAGACGTCATGAGACAAGTCGGAGTCATAAGCGATACGTAAGACAAAAAAGGTTGTAAAATTTGGATTTTCTATTCATTGCCTCCACTTTTCTAGTCATTCTAGCCTTTATTTCAGATATACTTATTATCCTGCAGATTTTACATGAGAGAAGGCTCTTCATTCACTGTGATGGAGAAAGTCCTAAAGCATCGGTTATAATTCCAATAAGGGGTTCAGACGAATGTCTAGAATCAAACGTTAAGTCTCTTCTAGATCAAGATTATCCAGATTATGAATTAATTTATGTTGTCGATACAGATCAACAAGCGTTAGCTGAGAGGCTCAGTCGAGTAGGCGTGAAAGTCGTTTTCTCTGACTTTCAATGCGCATTATGTAGCGGGAAGATAAGAGCACAACTTTCAGGTCTTAAATCAAGTAGTGGGGATATTATAGTATTTGGAGACTCTGATACTAGGTATGACAGAGGATGGTTAAGGGAAATGGTTGGAGGGTTGAAGAAGTTCGACGCAACTACAACATATCCTTGGCCATCTCCAACTAAGTTCACTTTAAAAAATTTAGTAAGATCAGGGTTCTGGACCCTCGGGTTCGAATCTCAGTTCTCTGAGGCAAACAGATTCCTTTGGGGAGGATCAATGGCATTTAGAAGGGAATTCATATCTAGACCCGACGTTATAAAGGAGTTATCCGAGGAGTGGTGTGATGATTGCACGTTAACCAGAATAATTAAGAGAAATAAAGGTAAAATAGGGTTTCTCATGAACGCAATGCCACTTAATGTCTTCAACGAGAACGATTTGATTAAATGGTCTTCAAGGCAATTAATCACGATAAGGAAGTACTCTCCTAAGGGAGCTAAAGCCTATTTGTTCGCTGGGACCTTATTCCTCATTTTCCTGGTTACGTCTCCTCTTATTCCCTTAAATTTTACACCTTACGTTCTATGGATAATTAAGAACTTGATAAGGGGCAAAAAATATGGTAGGTTAGCAATAGTTCCATCAATTATGACAATTTTTGCGATACCCTATGCATTATTTCTCTTGGTATATAATTGGAACCGAAGCGAAGTGATATGGAGAGGAAAGAAGTATGTAGTGAGCAATAGAAGGTGAACTACCCGCGCCCTCGCGGAGCATCCCAACCTCGCGATATTTTCCTGCTTCTCAGAGCAACCTCGATCTTCACCACAGCGGAGGTCCATCGATGGGACCGTTCTATGATGCCCCATGTTGAAGGTTACGGAGGTTCGCTCTCCACAGCGTGAGTTTTCCTAGTCCTAGTACTGACCCAGCTCTTTCAGCCTTGGTCTAGTTATCGATATCATTTCTTCACTAACGAACTCTTCTAGGGGCTATCCATCCCCTCCGTAGGGGACTTTCACCTCTTAACCCCCGTTAAATGATCTAGTTTCAACTAAAAATTTCAACTAAAGCAATTGGTTTTTTATTGTTTTTAGGTTATTGAAAAGTTTTTGAAGGGCGTGTCATCTTTCATCATAAGAGACTCCATGAGTGGGGGTAACTTACTTAAGAACATGGTTCTATTATGAAAATGTTGTGAATTGTGGAGTTTCGCTCGTTAGAGCAATGAAATAGCTGGGTTATGCTCTGAACCTTTTTAAGTAACGTTGAAGTGATTATAGTTCATGGAGTTCTTTAAGGCTACAGTAGATTCGGTGGAAAAAGAGGAGGTAAAGATAGGTGATACGAAAGGAACCTTTATTCAATGGCTCGTTACTAAAGCTCAAGGCTCAGAGAGCTATGCACTTAGAAGGTTTATTATGAAGCCTGGAGGAATAATAACTTGCCATAACCATAAATATGTGGAGACCGTCTATCTCTTGAAAGGAAAACTTGAAGTAACTGCGGGTAACCAAAAAGTGCAACTGGAGAAGGATTCTTACGTTTTCATTAACAAATTTGTACCTCATGAGCTCAAGAACATCGGAAGCGATGAGGTAATTTTCTTGTGCGCAATCTCCTATGAAGACGATATGACAATCAAAGCTCTTGAGAAATGTAGCGAGGATTGACGTAAATGCTGAAAGATTTCTTTTCTACAACAGATCGAATTACTCTTGAGATATATTTCAATCCGTATGCATTTCACGAAACTATCACGAGATATCAAGTTGAAAGTGAGGGAGATTGGACTAAGAC
The DNA here is from genome assembly GCA_002495845.1 of Sulfolobus sp. UBA167. Classification (GTDB taxonomy): domain Archaea; phylum Thermoproteota; class Thermoprotei_A; order Sulfolobales; family Sulfolobaceae; genus Sulfuracidifex. The sequence goes on along the minus strand of DAHF01000097.1, from coordinate 14,502 downwards.
TAAGAATGGATACATGATGAAGGAGTTTGGGAATTATGCTATCATTCTTTATCCAATACTTCCAGAGGACAGCGATCTAATAATTTCCTTGTCACAGAAAATAGAGAACTTAGATAGATTTAGGGAAACGCTAATGAAGCCTGGAAGTTTCAAGGATTCGATTACCATTCATATACAAAGCGATGAGTTGACTACTTCGCCTGAACTGGACCTTGAGGAATTAGTTGGCTTATCTTTGGTTAATGACGTTCTTTCTCAGAAGGGTATAGTGTTCAAGGAGAAGGATGATTTAATCTTGGTTTCCATCAAGATAGAGAGGCCCCTTACAAGCAGTAAGCTAAGTGAGTATTTGTCTAAGCTAGCTATAGCCCTAAAACTTTACTACAAGATAAAAGAGGAACAAGAGGATGTAGCATTGAAAACCTCATTGAGCTTTCTTCAACTTCTTTAAAATGGATAGGAAAAGTCCTGTTAAAAATAGAAATATTCCAGCAGTCATGGATATATATTCATATTGTATATATGGAGGTACAGTTATCTCCTCTGCTTGAACTTGCTGTGTTGAAGAGTAATTATTCGTTATAACGAAAGCAGTGGCTGAGGCTATCTTTTCAGTTCTCAGATTGAAAACTGGGCCTCCATAGTAAGTTACGTTTAGCGGTTTACTGTACTTTATGTCAATTAATGTGCTCTTACCTACCGTTCCGTAGTAAGTTGAATGAGGTAATATTGTTACATTATGGTAGAGTGTATTTGAACTTAATGTAAAGTCGCTTATCATAATTGTACCAAGTATGAGAACCAGACCCAATATAGTTATTAGTTTAGCTGAAAATGGCTTCAATCCAATTTATTTGTATGACTGCCTCCATTATAAGCATATCTTTTTAAGATGGTATGTCTTCCCTTCTCTCTGATGTTATGGCTTCTAATGACAACTGGTAAATGTAACCTAGTTTGTGATTATTGTGGAGGATCTTTTNNCGAGATGTCGTAGCTTGGTCTGTAAAATATGATATTACGAAGCTTAAGTCAACGATAGAGACTAGAGACAAATCTCCTACGGTTATTTTTTATGGAGGAGAACCATTGATGAACCCTAAATTTATAATGAGAACAATGGATAGCCTGAATGCCGTTAGATGGGGCGTTCAGACCAACGGTACTGCAGTGAAGTTGCTTCCAGAGCCGTATTGGAGAAGAATGAACGTTGCGCTTCTTTCTATAGATGGACGTGAAGAAGTAACAGATAAACACAGAGGTAAAGGTATATATAAGAGAGTAGTTGAGAACGCCTCTTATTTGAAGTCTTTAGGTGTAGAAACCATAGCTAGAATGGCAGTTACTATGGATTCTGATATCTATGAGGAAGTTAAGCACCTAATAGAACTAGGTGTCTTCGATAAAATACACTGGCAACTTAACGTTATATGGTCTGAGAGATGGGACTTCGAGAATTGGGCAGAGAAGTCCTACCTCCCTGGGCTCGAGAAATTAATGGATATATTCATGGAAAACCTTAGGCATGGCAAAGTCGTGAAGATAATACCTTTCTTAGGAGTGATTAGCGCCCATTTCACTGGAGGATACAGGGGATCTCCGTGTGGAGCTGGATATTCATCTATAACCGTTACCCCTGAAGGTAGGGTTTTGTCTTGTCCCATCGCAGTCAGGGAGAAGTGGGCTGAGCTTGGTACGATGAACGAGTTTAGGCTCCTCGAGGATCCTCTTCCAGACTATTGCAAGGGTTGTGACGTTAAGAAGTACTGCGGTGGTAGGTGTCTTTATGCTTCTAATGAGAAATATTGGGGCGAGGAAGGATTCCTGCTAGTAGACTCTGTTACGAAGAGGTATCTAAGGATGGTGATCTCCAAGCTACCTGAAATAGAGAGTTTAATCGGTGACGGAGTGATTAACAAATCTAGCCTCATATATGACCCAGTTCAGGACTCAACTGAGGTAATTCCCTAAAACTCTAACTCTTAAAGTTATGAGGTATTTACTGAGCTGACATGAGACTTGAGTTTCTGCTTTTAATTACTTCTTTTTTAAATTCTTGATTCCTATAAAGTACGCATATAGTAATAATATTATTTCTTCCTTTTATTCGTTTCTGTCTATCATTAAACTAGAGTAAACGTTTAATTGAGATAGAATACTATAAACTATTATAATGGTTAGTGTTGAGTCTTCAAGCAAGATATATGACGGATTATCAGCCTCAATAAATAAGGCATCCTCCGATGTCATAGTCATCACGCCTAAATTAGATCAGGAGTTAGCTGAATTGCTCCTTTCTAGATCTGCAAGCGGAGTTAACGTGAGGTTAGTAACATCTGATAGGGTATGGTCAAAATGGCTTGAGAACTCTAAAGTGAGTTACAGGGTTGCAGAGGAGAAGAAGATAGAAAGAGACCTACAAGAATTAGAACATAGCATGAATTTACTTTCAAGGCTACCCTACTTGATTGCAGTGATTCTTTATGCCATTTCCCTGATAGCCTTCCTGAAGGTCGGTTATCTAATTTCTATCTCTTTATTTATTGCTTCTACTGTAATTTTTTTATTTTCTCTCTATTTCGTTAGACTTAAGAGGCTAAAAGACTTAAACAATCAGTATAACATTAGTAAGGAGAGCTTGAACAGTTTTCACGAGCAATCTAAAAGTATAAGGGAAGAAATATCGAAACACTTAAGGGTTGATGAATCAAGGGAAATAGGTTTCTCTGTGTTATGTTCAGATTCAGAGTGCTACATTACTTCCATGCCTTTGGCGAGATCTATAGAGGATCAGTACCATTTCTTTTACAAGGTAAATTACGAGGAGGTTATGTCACTTATCTCGGAGATCTCTATAGCTCAATGAAAGATGTCCAAATTCTTGCTTAAGTATTTCCATTATTTCTGGTGAATTAGGTTCGAAATTCTTTTTATAGAAATCTATAGCGCCCTCTTCAGCTTTCTTGTTGAGATACTTTACTGCCCTCTCTCCCATCAAAGACGACAGAATTCCGATGAGAAGGAACAAGTAGAAGACGGGAAACTCTAGAACAGATCTCCTGATGTTTCTAAAGTAATTCCAATGGCTTTTCTCCTCCTCGTAGGCATGCAAGAAGACCTTATACCTGAAGCTGAACCCTTTGGCCAATCCCGTCGCGCCAGCCTCTCCGAGGAGAGCTAATAGGTGTTTATCCATGGAAAAATATTATTTTTCCTTGTTTTTAAAAAACATGTTAAGACAACTTTGACAGGGAGTATAGTATCTCGAGTCCTACCTTTATCCCTTTTTCGGCTTCCTTCATCTGTTTAGCCTCAAAGTACTTTGAGACTTCCTCTTCTATGCCAATCCCCAAGAGAGGTATAGTGTCAGATAGAACTCTGCCGAATATCCCCGTTCCAGCATATATCTCCCTGATTCTTTCAATGTTTAACTTCAACCAAGACCACACGGCATTCCTTGCGAATGGGTTTGACGAAGCGCGGGGGAGAATTCTAACTATGTCTTGCTTCTTTATCTCCCCTGTGGAGAACAGTCCTAAAGTTAACGTGACTAGATATCCCTTTCTAAAGCTCAGCATCGCGTTAAGCAATCTGAGCTTCTCCTCGTCTAAATTAGCCTTTCTGAACTTGGTTAAGAGTACTTCAAAGGCGCTGTCTTCCTCTGATATTGCATAGGATATAGCTACTGGTTGCCTTAAATCACCGTCTAACTGGTCGTAGTTTTCCATTAGCCTTGACAGACCCAACGCGAAGCCCTCATCTGCCATGGCTAAAGTGGACGCAACATTAGAGAATGCCATCTTCTCAAGCCTTTCTTTAGGTTTAACCCACAACTTCAAGGAGGTTTGAAGGGTTTCTCTCACCATGTTGCCGTATTTTGACGGGTTGATGGCAAAAAGGGTCTTCATTTCCTCCGCTATCTCGTTAGACACTAATGGAGACTTATAGCTTGCTAATGCATTAAGTACCTTCTCGTAAGTTTCCAGAGATACCTTCCCGCTCACTAGAAAGTAGAAATAATCGTTGAGGAGCCCCCATGCTTCCAGAGGAGTTCTTACACTCTTGATTGCCAGGTCTAAATCCTCGTAAAGAACTCTATAGAAACCCGTCCTATCTACGTTTACAAGGAGCTCGTTAGGATATGATTCGAGCTCCTTTTCATAAGTTCTCTCGTCTAGTAAGGAGCTTTCCATCCTTCCGTTCAGCCTGAAAGTCAAAGGCACAACATAGGTCAAATCGTCCTTTCCGTTGAGCAGGAATCTGTCCTGTCTGAAGGCCAGCCTGTATCCTTTAGTCCCTTTCATTACTTGCACTGTTAAGAGTGGGTAACCAGGTCTCTTGATCCAGCTATCCATTATTCGGTCAAGCTTCTCACCAGACGCTTCCGACAAGGAATTCCATAGATCTTCTCCGCTAGCGTTGGAGAACTGGAACTTCTTCAAATACGACGATATTCCCTTCTTGAAATTCTCTGGGGTCAAGTAAGCTTCTATCATCCTTAGTACGCTAGCCCCTTTACCATAGCTTATATCGTCAAACATCTGCTCTATCTCAGCTTCGTTTTCAACGTGGGCTTCTATCGGATGTGTAGTTTTCAATGCGTCCTTGAGCATGGCAGGAGAGGTCTCCCCTGTTAAGAAGCTCTCCCACATTCTCCATTCAGGGAAGGTTTCGTTGACCGCTTTATGGCTCATGAAGGTAGCGAAACTCTCGTTTAGCCACAAGTCGTCCCACCACTTCATGGTCACTAAATCGCCGAACCATTGATGTGCAAGCTCATGTGCTACCACTTCAGAGACCCTTATTTTCTGCTGTGTGCTGGAACTTTCGTCAGCCAAAAGCGCATTTTCCCTGAAAGTTATTGCACCCCAGTTCTCCATTGCACCGAAGGCAAATTCAGGTACAGCTATCAGGTGCTCTTTAGGCAATTGATATTTTATTCCAAAGTAGTCCTCATAAAAGGAAATAGTCTTCCTAGCGACGTCTATTGCAAACTTCCCCTTAGCTGATTTCCCTGGAGTGGTAGCAACGATGATTTTAGGCGAAGCTGAATTTTCCTCTACCTCTTCAAAATTTCCTATGCCCAGATAGAGGAGGTAAGTAGACATCTTAGGGGTTTCCTTGAATGAGTATAGAACTTTCTCCCCCGACTTGGAGACTTCAGCATCCATGTTGGAGATTACCTTTAATCCTTGTTCTACCTTCACTTGAATTTTGAAGATCGACTTGTAAGACGGCTTATCAATGCAAGGTATGAAATCCCTTGCATGGGTGGCCTCGAATTGCGTGGAAATAATGTATTTATTCTCATCGTATTTAGCTTTATATATCCCCGTGAGCTGTTTCTCGTCAACGTTCTTGGAGAACCAAATCTCTATAACGTTTTTCTCCCGTGTTGCATTAATTTTAATTGTTTTTCCGTCATATTCAACTTTAGTATCCTCTCCATTGACTTTAACTTGGTCGATGTTGAAGCCCACTGCGTCTAGTTCAACATTCTCCTTTCCTTCTAACGAAATTCTTTCGTACCCAGTATATTTTAGATTTTTAAAATCGAAATCTAGGTCCACATCGTACCTTTCTACTTGCATGAAATGACTTCATGAAAATAATTAATAAATCTGAAGAAGCATGTCTCAAGAAACATACTATATTGAATTTTATAACTATTATATAGTAAAATAGGAAATGCATATTCCATGGTGCAATCTTTTGATAGGAGAAAGTGATTCTTCTCCGTGAGATTTGACGTTAAACCCGACTTACTCCCATGGAAGGGTTCCCTCCCAGAGAGTTCATCGGGTACATCATCGATTCGGGATTACATCTCTCATTTGGTAGTCGGATCAGAGAAACACCGCATGAGGATTGTCATTGATCACCTACGGATCCTGCAGAGGGAGGAAAGACGATTATTGTCCTCAATAGTCCTGAGCCCTCAATCGAGCTGGGGATATCATTAGTTTCACTAAAAGAAGTTTAAACACAAGTGCATTTGAATCTTCGTCCCTAGAAGGGCGAGGCTTTCGTACTATTGTAAGGATATATTGGCGTAGAGAAGAGGCTTCTCTAGGTTTGAAAGTCAAAACTACATCTATTTGTAGGTTCCCGTGTTCCTTTGTTTTCCCTTAATTTAAATAAAGGATTGATCTCAAAACCCCAGAAACGTTATAAGGTCAGACTGCGAGAAAGACTATTACATAAGTTTAGTAATTATCAAGATTTAGTATAGATCTAACATATTGTATCTTGCTAATCTTAGTAGTGTATTATGAATAACCCTTTAAACCAAGGATATCGACTTAACATATGTCGTTACTTAAAACGGTTTCTATCATATTGCTTTTCTTAACAGTTTCTGAGGCTAGCCTCTTAGCGACTTCCTTCTCCGTCCAAGTTCAGAACCCGCAGTTGGATGTATCTAACCACGGTAGTCTAGTATCATCAAGCTCATACATCACAATGTCAATTGTGTTTCAACCTAAGAACCTAGAACTGTTACAGATAATGCTTCAAAACCATACTGTACTCAATGAAAACTCAGTCTCAAAGCTCTTCGTTCCTCAGGGGGAAATAAGTTCTGCAATAAATTACCTTAGAAGCTATGGCATAAACGCCAGTCAGACCTTAAACGTAATCACGTTCTCAGGCAAAGCATCTTTGATTGAGAAGGCACTTCACGGCAAGGTCTACGAGTCCACCTTTCATGGCATATCTTACTACCAATTCCTTGGAGACTCACCTTTTCAGAACGCCATAGTCACTGGAACTAACGTTACTGCTTCATTGCTTTCCAAACCAGTTACTTTGTATAATACGACTCAGCTGTTAGCTTACAATGAAATAAAACCCTATCAATTATACGAGGCTTATAATGTGACGTATCTCCACTCTAAGGGGATAAACGGAAAAGGTACGTCGATTGGAATTCTAGATTTCTATGGCGATCCTTACATACAGTCACAGCTTCAAGCCTTCGACGCTAAGTACAACATTTCCAATCCCCCTGTGTTTAAGGTCGTTCCCATAGGTCCTTACAACCCAGAATCAGGGATAAGCAATGGTTGGGCTTTGGAGATCTCCCTAGACGTCGAATACTCTCACTTGATTGCACCTAAGGCTGATGTGTACCTTTACGTTGCTAACCCTAACCTTTCCCTTCCCGCTATACTTGCAAAGATAGTACAAGACGATCAAGTGAACGTGCTGTCTGAGAGTTTCGGAATACCGGAGATCTATGTCTTACTAGGTATGATTCCATTAAGTTACTTGCAAAGCATGGAATATGAATATTGGCTTGGAGAAGTAGAAGGGATAACGTTTCTTGCAGCTTCTGGAGATGCTGGAGGAAATGGCTACAACTTTTATTTATCTACACAGGGGAACTTGCTCTTTCCAGCATCCATTCCTTACGTCCTCTCTGTAGGCGGGACCACGCTTTATGTATCTGGAAATAGCACGTTACAGACCGCGTGGAGCGGGGAGAGCATATTCGGTGCCACCACGGCAGGAACGAGCTCCATATTTCCTTCTCCTCCGTATCAGGGCAATGGATTTCTAAATGTCCCAGATGTTGCGGCCTTAGCTAACCCGTATACCGGAGTCCCGGTTCTATACTACTACAACATCAGCGAAATGATAGGCGGGACTTCCGTAGCTACCCCACTTACTGCTGGAATAATAGACCTCATGACAGAGGAGTACGGAAAATTAGGTTACATTAACCCACTGCTATACCAGTTGAAGAACACTGATGTGTTTGGGAAGGTAGACTTTGGCTACGACACACCCTTAGATGCGAGCAACTTCAACGTAGACGGTTTAGGATACATAAATGCTGGAAACTTATTCACCGCTCTTCCATCAGTCCTCCATGAGAAGGAGATCATGGTATCTACTTACAACTCGACCTTCAGCGATGGAGAGCAAGTCACAGTTATAGCTAGAGCCAACTTCCAGCCTTCAACAATGATAGGAAAAGTCTATAACGGTACTTCGGTGATCAGTCAATTTAACCTGCACTTCAACGGGACATACTGGATAGGTCACTTCAATGCTGTAGGATCAGGGGTAGATGAGATAATAGTGAGTGCAAATAACGTGAAAGGGTTCTCATATGTAACTGTAGGTTACCAAGCTGTTTTCATATCTCCTGAAGTCGCTATATATCCTGAGCCAGAAGACATACCAGTGATAATAGAGCTCACCAATGCTAACGGCTCATTGGTCACTCCATTCAACAGCATCAACCTAGACGTAATGAAGTACTATCCAGAGAACAGTTCCTCAATTCAAGTGGCACAAGTAAGTGCCTCAATATCTCCTATACTGAATATTACAATATTCGGGCAAACATTTCAGCTTAACAGCACTTTCTACCTAGGGTATTATAATTTAAGCAGTTACAGTAAGGTAGGCGGGATCTATGAGGCAGTTATACCTAACGTGTTCGGAATGGATGAGTTTGTAGAGGGAATTTACGTGGTACCAGCCGTTTTCCCACCGGTAGCCACAGAGCCGTTGGTTGTCTCTCCCGGTCAGAACGTCACAATTGAGGTAGATGAGGAGTCTCTAGGAACCCCCAACGTCACAGTTTCGTTCATAAACAACGGTAAGGTCATGTATTCCACTCCAGTGAATATGATCACTTATGACGGGGGAGGTTACTATATAGCTCAAGTCTCCTTGCCAAAGATTCCTCCTGGTTACTATACAGTTGAAGCTGAAGCCACTTGTTTCTCGAGTAACTTCACAGCCAGCGGCGTAGGTTTCACGCAAATATATGTAGCTCCACAGAGCTTGATTCAACACGTCAAAGTGAAGCCGTCCAGCGTTCTGTTCGAGAACGATACTGCTACAATAGAGGCTAACATTACTTACTTTAACGGTACGCCAGTGAAGTTCGGAACTTTCAACGCTATATTAGTGCCGGAATTCCTCCTGACCCAGGTTTATCAAGATCAAGTCGTTGTTCCCTTACACTACGATAAAGGTGAATGGATAGGTAACTTTACCGTCCCTGTTAACGCGTTCCAGAGCTCTCAATTTGGAAGCGCAGGTTACTGGAACGTCTACTTGGAGGGCGTATCGTCCAACGGTTTCCCTACTTTTTCGCCTTCGACTCTGAACGTAAGCGAGCTGGAGTTTCTTCCAATTTCAGTGAGTTCAAAGATATATGTTCTGCCATATATTCACATACAAGAGTTTACAGGCAACTTCACGGCGTATTCTTACATATCCAATGCGGTCATAAAGGACCATAACGCTACAATAGTCGACAGCATTGTGTACAATCTCACTGTTGTAAATGGAACAGTTACCTTGGTTAACACTAACGTTACTCACTTGGACGATAAGCTGGGGAATGTCAACCTTGTAGGTCTTTCAAGCATAAAGCCAATACACATCTCTTCGTCTCATTCTAATGCTCCGCCTGAATTGCAGGAAAATTACACTTCACATCAAATTTATACCAACGTAACCGAACCCACAGAAAATTCCACTCCTAGCAACTATGCCTCAGACGTTAACCCTTACATCGTTCCTATAATCCTGCTTCTTATCGTCGTCATTATAGGATTAATAGCTTTACTTGTGAAAAGGAAGTTCTCGTAAATTATTTTATAAGACTTTTTTCCTTTTTTCGAAAATGCATATAGTTTCTTATATATATCTCTCTCTTTTTTCCTACTTTATTGATGTTATTATTCCCATCCATCCCTGCTCGTAAGTTACGTTCATGAACTGTACTTGTACTGTAATTTTCTTTGCAGAGATCTTAGTCTTAACCTTTACATCGTACTCAAAGTAATATATATCGCCCTCAATCTCTGTTCTAGCCCTTTCTGGGAATTCAATTTCGTAACCATACTGAGATGCAATTTCCTCCAGCTTGACGGTGAGCTTAGCAATTATGTCCTTTATTCCGTTTCCGTAGAATGGCTCGAACGATATCGCCTTTAATTCTTTCTTAAATGCGGTTATGCTCTCGTTAACTCTCTTCTTTTGTGTTATTTTCCTGGTTTTCTGATTCACGATTAACTTCTCTCAATTCCAAGCTTATAAAGAAGGGGGTTCAAGCTAGAAGCCTCTCACGATTTAGAATAAATACAGTACAAAGAATAAGATATACACCTTTATGGAAACATTTAAGTTAAAATCCTAGTGAATTTCTTTATATAATATTTAACTACTTCTTAATATATGGACAACTCGGTTAAGCAGTTTCTCTTCAACACAATGAAACAAGAATTCACCCCTTTTCCTGTAGATAAATCCATCTGCACGGGTTGGGCTGAAGGAGAGAAAAGGGGAGGAGAGACTATTCTCTACACTGGGTGCATGTACCAGTTAGCCCCCCTTTCTGCAATATTCAATAGGATTTCTCCTATTGTATCGAGGATGAGCTCTCCACAGTTGATATTAGGGATGGCGAAGAAAGTCCATCCTGAAAAAAGGGAACTTGAGAGGTCTTATAAAATATTAAGGAGAATCTCTTCAATTCTGAAGAAAAATGGAGTTGACTTCGGTTATCTGTTTGAAGATGAACCTTACAGTGGGGCATTCCTCCTAGAGCTAGGAATGTTAGACGAGTTTGAGGAGTATGCGAAGCTAGTCAAGGACAAGCTCCTTTCAATGGGTGTCAAGAGGATCATCACTGTAGATCCGCACTCCCAGAACGCGCTTTCTAGATACTCAGAGTTCTTCGCCTTTAACATAGAGGTGATAAACTATCTGGACCTAGTTAAGGACGTAGGTGAATCGAGGAGCAAAGGGACTTACGTCATCCATGATTCGTGTCTATACTCAAGGTTCATGAACAAGCGTGATGTCTATAGGCTGATCCTGAAGAAAAGTGGAGTCTCTATAAAGGAAGATTATATGGTTACTTCCAAGGAGAACTCCCTTTGTTGTGGAGGCCCGTTGGCTCCTGTGAACGATGGTCTTAGTTCCGAGATCGGCAAGTATAGAGCAACCCAGCTAAAGAGGGTATCAGACAAAGTCATAGTCCAGTGTCCTTTCTGTTACACCAACTTGTCACCTTATGTCGAAGCCATTGACATTGCAGAGATGATCTCTTTATGAGTGAGAACATTTGGTACGTAGCAATTGAGAGAGCTGTAAACAACAACATCCCTAGAGTTAAATCAATCCTCGAGAGGCATACCTACATCTCTGATGCCAGGGCAAAGCTTAGGCAGGCCAAGCTAGAGGTACTTAGCAACCTGAAGGAATACGTCGATATGACCATGGAATCGGTGAGGAGGAACGGAGGGAATGTCTATCTGGCTAAAGACGGTGAAGAAGCTAGGTCTATAGTCGAGAAGATAGTAGGAGACAAGAATACCATAGTCATGGGCAAGTCGATGGTAGCTTACGAATGCGGTATCAGGCAACACCTGATAAATAAGGGAAAGGAGGTCTGGGAGACAGACCTAGGTGAGTTTTTGATTCAGCTTTCTAACGAGCCTCCTTCACATATCATAGCCCCGGCGATACATATGACTAGGGAGCAGGCATCTAAGGTTATAAGGAAGATAGACTCGACCTCGAGCGCGCAGTCCCACGAGGAAATAGCTGGAGAAGCAAGGAAGTTCCTCAGACAGAAGTTCATCAATGCCGAAGTAGGTATAACCGGAGCTAATGCGATATCAGCTGACACTGGTTCTATTCTTTTAATAGAGAATGAAGGTAACATAAGGATGAGCTCTATCATGCCGGAAGTTCACATAGCGATAGCGGGCGTGGAGAAGATAGTCCCTACACTAGAGCATGCCTTCCTTGAGGTGATGGTGCAGTCAGCCTATGCTGGCCTTTATCCTCCTACATACGTCAACCTCACTTCAGGGCCTAGTTCCACAGGCGACATAGAAATGAAGAGAGTTTCTCCAGCTCACGGTCCCAAGGAATTTCACTTGATACTTTTAGACAATGGCAGATTTAAGACAGCAGATGATCCAATCTTGTCTGAGGCTCTTCTGTGCATAAGGTGTGGTAGGTGTCATTTCCACTGTCCAGTGTATAGAATCATGGGTCAAAAGTGGGGTGACCCTCCATTTACTGGACCGATGGGGGCTATGTGGTCTTACGTGGTCTACGGCGACGGCAAACCATCTCTTTTGTGTGCCCATTCAGCCGGTTGCAGGGAAGTCTGTCCTATGGACATAAACATACCTAAGGTCTTGGAGAGGATCAAGTATATAGCTCAGAAGTAATTGACTTGAGAGTTCACATCTTCTTTTAATTTTCTTATAGATTTGGCAAAAACGTCTGTGCCCTCTTCTACGTTCATCAGAGCACTGTGACCTTCTTGGATGAGCAAATTCAGTCCGCCTCTTATTCCATGTTTCATGACAAGTCTATCGAACTCGTTTGTAAGTATACTCCCCGCTACAACTAAGATCAGAAAATTGAGAAGGGTTATCAGCTTTTCTGGCTCTCTGGACAAGGAAATAGCCTTAAGTGAGGTCTCCCTGGTCAGGGTTCTAGCCCAAGGATATTTCTCCTTCATTTTCTGCATCTCATTGCTGTCATAGATAGCGTCTGAGATTATCGACAAGTAGTCCATTTCTTTCTCTTTCGATCTCTTCTGGAGCAGATCAGGTATGAGTCCAGAGGCGTCAGTACTAACCGACGTTCTCGTGGGATAATCAGGTATCCCGCTCTCTTCAGCGATTTCCTTGATCTTGAGGAAAATCGAGTCGACCTCCTTTTCTACCGAGGAGAGCGATAACGATTCGCCTGACATCGAAGAGCTCATGCCAAGTATTGCGAACACGTCTGTGAAGACAAGCATTTCAAACGCTTCATTGTATTTAGGTCTTGCTAAGAGTGGGAAGTCCCTAATTATCTTCTTCGTATACCCATTAGGCCAGTATCTGAGCTTTGCTATCATAGGAGGCTTTGCGTAGTAAAGCCTTGTGAAGTACCCCCCGTTGCAAGTTCTGTAAACCTTAGTTGCAACTTCCTTCGGGATTGGTAAACTCCTTACGAGTTTAAAATAGTCCATGACTAGAAGAGAGTGAGAAAAACAATTAAAAAGGATTTACTTGGGGAGGTAACCCTTTTCGGTGAGGAGCTCCGCTGTTAATACGCCTCCACCAGCTGCTCCTCTTACAGTGTTGTGGATCAATGAGACATACCTTACAGTCTTCTTGTTAACTTGATTGACTCTCCCTACTACGATGCTCATCCCTGGTGGATCTCCAGCCCATCTATCGAAGAACACTTGGGGTCTGTTGTCCTTGTTGGTCATCAGGATTGGCTTCTCTGGTGCCGAAGGTAACTTGAGTTCCTGTGGTTCTCCCTTGAACTGGTTCATAGCTTCTTTCACTTTTTCTGCACTAGTCTCTTCCTTAAAGGTTACGTATGCTACCTCGTAATGCCCTTGAATGGTTGCAATTCTGTGTGTAGTGGCAGAAAGGCTTACCTCCTTTATGTCAGGCTCTTGCACGTTCCTTTTAGTCTCGCTGAGAAGTCTGTACACCTCTTTCACAGTCTTTGCGTCATATGCGTCTCCCAGAGGTAATATGTTATCTACTACGTCCAATGATGCAATTCCAGGATATCCTGCTCCCGACAGAGACTGTATAGTAGTGATGAAAGCACCCTCCATCTTGAAGTTCATGAAAATTGGGGCTAAAGGTATTGCTGCGCCTTGGGCAGTACATAACGGAGTTGTGACTATGAATCCTTTCCAGTCCCTCCTCTTTCTCTGCTCGTCTATTAGAGTTACTGTGTGAGAGTTTATCTCAGGAACCATCATTGGAACGTCTGGATCGAATCTATGGTCAGGAGAGTTGCTTATAACTGGGAATCCCTGTTTGGCGAACTCCTCTTCTACCGGTCCTGCTGCTCCTGCAGGTAATGGTGAGAATATTAAATCTACATCATCCATCATCTTTGGATCTGTGGGCTTTACTTCCATATCTGCTATTTCCTTAGGTACTTGACCTACTGTTTGCCATCTTGTGATCTCTCCGTACGGTTTACCTACAGATCCTTTGCCCGCTAAGTAAGCCGGTTTGATGTAAGGGTGCTGAGCTAATATTCTAACATATTCTATACCTACTAGACCAGTCGCACCTAAAATTGCGGCTTTGAGTACTCTTCTCATAAGTCTCTCCATATACTACTTTAAATTCAGGGATATAAACTTGTTTTAACAATATAAGCGACCCACTTTATACCCATTTTTATTACTATAAATGTAGATAGCCATTTTATTATAATCTAGATTTTTACTTTTACAAAAGTGCGGAAAGCCTCGCCCTTTACCGTAGATCCTAACCTAATTAGTAAAAATAATTTTCATTTATTGTTAATAATTTATGAAGACTTAATGAGATTAAATAACTGATTCTACAATAATTTTTAGAAATTTTCAAGCATTTTATTAAATCTTTTTATATTTCTCAAAGAGTAACTGAGAAATATTATTGCGATATTAGAAAATGGTAAAGACATGGATGATAAAACCTGTTTTATTTACATTGATTACTT
>DAHF01000041.1:653-2784 GCA_002495845.1 Sulfolobus sp. UBA167 | reverse complement strand
GTGAGGTCAATCACGGTGAAGCCGGCCAACTTCTCGGACAAGAGGTTCAAGTCACCGCTCAAGGGGATTAAGATCGCGGACAGGGGGGCTACCGGATATAGTTGTGTAAGAAAATATATAAGCGATAGCTTAAAAGTCTTCATCAAGGGTCACCTGGAACCTGGAAGCGTGGAGCTGCTTGAGATGATAGGAGTGGTGCCTTATCACCGACATGGGCCTTGACTTCCAACGCGAGTTGTTCTCTTCAATGGAGACGTAGAGGTAGACCTGCAGGGAGCGAAGGGATGGGAAGTAACCTCCGAGCTCCTCCTCGAACCTGGCTAGGGTCGAGTTGAAGCTCTCAGACGTGTTGTTGGTGTAGAGATAGTGCCTTACCTCTCTGGGGAAGTTGAGGAAGGCGCAGTACTTATCCGCAGCGTCAAGTAGCCTCTTTGCGCGGGCTGGAGAGAAGGGTTGAACGAGCTGACTGAGCGAGGAGATTGCCTTCTTTCCCTCCTCCACGTTCCTGGAGGACTTGAGGTCTCTAACTCTCGTCATGAGCTCCTCCTTCTCCTTGTCCGGAAGGACTCCCATGAGGTTTCTGACCATATGGGTTATGCAAAGCTGGTGCTGAGAGGAGGGGAAGAGGGTAGAGATTACCTTATCAAGTCCTGGGAAATCGTCGCTCACCACTACATCGACCCTGCTGACTCCCCTATTCACGAGCCCGCCCAGGAAGGACTTCCAACCGTCCAGGTCCTCCCTATCCCTAACTTCGTAGTCCAGGACGGACTTGTTCCCCTCTAGGTCAACTCCTATTGCGATGTAAACAGCTCTATTCACAACTGACTCGTTGATCCTGACCTTAACTAACTTCACGTCCACGTAAAGCGCCAAGAGATCGTGGGGTAGTTCACGGTTCTTGAACTCCTTGAGCTTGTTGGATATCCTCTCGGCAACCCGGTCCATCACGACCTCGCTGTACGGTATTCCCTTAGCTGCGAGGACGGCCTTAACTTGGCTCGGAGTCATACCCGACAGAACGAGCCCCTGGAGGAACTCCTCGTAGTCAAGGCTCGTCCTCTCGTACTTCTCAAGAGATCTTGGGCCTAAATCCACCCTTTCTGGTCCTTGGGACCCTGAGCCTCAGAACTCCGTCCCCAGTTCCCAGATACCTGAAGTACGTCCCGTTCTTTTCGTCTTCCTCAACCTCAAGATAGGCCTCCCTCTCCTCCATCATGGCCTCCTGTAGCACCATCTCCTCAATCTCCCTTAGACTAACTCCTTCCTTGATTGCCTTCCTCACCTTCTCCCTTACTTCTTCCATTGCCTTCATGGTACTACCCTCCCTTGTGGTATTACCCCATTCAGGGTTATTTTTATTTTTTGTCATTATTTTTCACCTCTGGCTACCACAACTATAACTGGTAGCCCCGACAGGGGATTCTCCCCCTCCCCGACGCAGCTCATAGCGCGGGAGAAGCCCTTCACTACCCTGAGGGCCCACGTGGAGTTCTTCGGCACCTACCTGAACGCGTTCTGGAGGCCCTACGGGACCACGACCTGGAGGAACGACGTCTTCCTTCACGTCCTGGGAGTGATCTACAACATCAAGATGTTCCTCGCGATCCAACGGAGGACTCCTCCAGGACGTAGAGCCGTTCAGCTCTGAGACGCGCCTCCACGCGATCAGGCAACGCTATGCGCGATAGGTAAATCCTCTCGTCTTGATATTTTTCCATGATAAAGTTTTTCTCGGTGATCCAGGTTTAACCCTTCTGGCAATATTAATATTTATCATTCNNTTATCTATTCGTTCAGATAATTACGTTCAGAACAGTCTCTCGAGTCGGTTGGGAGGAGTTTCCCTGAAGTGACTGAGGCTATCCTCAACCGGTGCTCCTGAATGACTGGGAGAACTTCTCTAGTCGGGCCAAGGGCGTCCAGATCAAGGTCTAGCGTAATAAAATATCTNNATCCTCTTTATTACTCTACTCTGTGATATAATTCTTGATCCATTGAAGCGTCATTCAGGTCTCCTTTATGATTTCAATTTGCTACTGACCTCAATTAGAGTAATTGATTCAACATCAAGTGAAGATCAGGGGACGAGCGGGATGTAATATCGCCAAGCAAAGCATTTTTTGCCTAA
>DAHF01000041.1:0-630 GCA_002495845.1 Sulfolobus sp. UBA167 | reverse complement strand
ACTACTAAAGGAGGATGCGGAGTTCAGAAAGCAGGTAGAGGAGATGTTGGGTATTTCATTCATGAACGTGACTCTAGCCGATTTAAAGGAGGTATTGAAAGGGTTATTAGCATCATTGGATAAACTAAAGAGTTCTGTGGAGCAACTGGTTGAGGCCCAGAGGAAGACAGATGAGAGGATAACGAAATTAGAGGAGGTAACTACGAAATTAGTTGAATCCCAATTGGCTACGCTAAATGAAATCAGAGAATTAAGGAAAGCCTTGGGAAGTATGGGTAAGAGGTGGGGAAGAGATTTCGAAAAGCTAATAATTGAAATAGTTAACGAGTCAGCTAAGCGAGAAGGACTAGATTTAAGGTACGTTAATAGGTTCACTTATAAGGACGATAATGGGGTCTTTGGCCCTAAAGGTATTGAGTACGATGTTGATCTCGTAATAAAGGACACTAAAGTATACTTGATAGAGATTAAGTCGTATGCAGAGAAAGATGACTTGAGCTGGAGTGCATTAAAATTTAATGTGGTAGAAAAGGCTTTAGGACTGAAGAACCCTGTGAAAATGATATTTGCTGTTGATGCTACAAACCTGGCAATAAAGAAGGGTGAAGAGTTGGGAATTAAAGTTGTGTA
>DAHF01000137.1:5747-6098 GCA_002495845.1 Sulfolobus sp. UBA167 | reverse complement strand
GTAAGGAGTCGTCACAGATGAAGATGATACTATAACTCCGTACATTCCTGCTGCAGCATGTCCGTCAATTCCACAACAGAACCAATATATTCCTGCAGGTAGTGAAACTGAGCCTGAAGCGCTAGCGCCTCCGCTAATTCCAGCTGCGAGATACGTTGAGGAGGTAGTACCGACGTACAGCAAAATGCTCCCGTCCTGTCCTACATCGTCTGACGGAGTAGCTGTGTCGTTTTTAACTATTAAGAGGTTATGTACAAGTGCTTGTTGATTGGTGAAAGTAACTACTACAGTCCATCCAGCTGGTATGTAGACGTGTAGCTCACCATAGCTGGTTCCATTTTCGTTGAATGG
>DAHF01000137.1:0-5657 GCA_002495845.1 Sulfolobus sp. UBA167 | reverse complement strand
GTACTTGTCGTAGTTGTCGTAACTGAAGTCGTGGGAAGAGTCGTTGTTATTGCGGGGGCAGTAGATGTAGATGAACTAACTCCTAAATTGATTGGAGTACTTCTTACAGCGACATAATATCCTGCTACTGCTACAAGGATTATTGCAATTACTATTACAGTTATTTCTAAAGAACTTACTTTTGCCATTTTAAGGAGATACGTTAAGATGGTTAAAAAAGTTTTCCATAATATTTAATGAAAAATTTATTTATAATTTAATTAACTAATAAATAAACTATAAAGATGATCACTAAGTTTTAAACTATCTTCCTATTAATTTTTTATTTTTAAATATTAAAAAGCTTCTATTCGTTAATAACTTGTGAAGAAGCCTTAAAAATAATGAGTCTCACTTAATCATTAGATGGGCTCATGAGGAGTTCTTTGAGGGCAGTTTTGCTATTGGTGCTGGTCAGTTTGTCTATAGTATTTTACATAATTGCAGATAAACCTGATTTATTAGTTGCTTCTTTCCTTTCAGCATTATGCCTCTGGTCCGCTATAGCTTTCGCTGTTCCAAGGAGTTTCTATAGAATGGCTTGGATTAACGTGAAGAAGACTAAAGCATATTGGATATCTTTTTCGCTTTACTTGTTTTTCCATGTAACCTTATACGGCATATTTTACAACATGATCTTAGGGGGTTTCAATTTCTTTCCTTATTTCGGCTATGGAGTGGGAGCTGCAGTTCCCACTCCCCCTTATCTCTTCTTGTATTGGGATAGCATTAGTCCAGCCTTTTTCACGTTCATTGGTCCATATGAGAGTGATGTTACGCCTTACACGTTCTTCGTTGGAATCGTGTTGGCCATGTTAATAGGTGCTAACGTAGAGAGGCTCTTTGAGCTCAAAAAGCTCATAGACGAGAGAAAAAGGTCTATCTCTACCTTGGTAGCTGTACCCTCTTTAGGCATAGTCTCTGGGACCTCATGTTGTCTATCTTTACCTTCAATTCTGATCTATATTGCTGCGGTATCTACTGGTACTTTCTCGTCAGTAGTGGGCCTACTTTCATCGCCAGTTTACTTTGCCTTCGTGTACTTTGGACTGCCTATAGCTTCCTTAGTTCTCCTGGTTTTTAACCTCAGAGATATGAACAGAGTTATCGTAAAATTACAGCGTCTATCTCCCAAGGGCAACCTTAGACTATCTTAACTTTTTTTAGTTTTTTCAGCTTAAATAAACTAAAGAAATATAACCAATCAAACATATATATAAATACTTTTTTAAGAAAGATAACTATTAATCATTGATAAGTATGTCAAAGGGAAACGACAAGGACAAGGTCGACCCGAATAGGAGAGCAATAGTAGTTGGAGGTGCGGCAGCAGTAGCTGGAATAGCTGCAGGCATAGTGATAGGAGGTAACGTTTTTCCTAAGCTTGAGAAGGAAACAGTTACCGTAAAGCAGCCCGTAGTTGAAAAAGAGACAGTAACAGTTCCTTCCAAAGTGAGTGTAACCCAAGCCTATCAGAAAGTGAAGGTCGCTAACTATAGTTCTCTACAAGTTAACTCACCAGTTTCAGTGACGTATATGGGTTATCCCGCATATGTTGTGAGGACAGGAAAAGCTTCTATAGGGGGAGTAGGACCCAACGGAGACGTAGTTGGTTATAGTGCACTTTGTGCACATATGGGAGGGCCAGTAGGGTACGATCCTAATACGCAATGTGGCGTATGTCCTTACCATTATTCACAGTATGACCTCACGAGGGACGGGATACCAGTAATAGGGCATCCGAATCAGTACTTGGCTATGCTGGTTCTAGAATATGACAGCTCTACGGGGGACATCTACGCTTTAGGTTTCAATAGGCTCGTCTATGGCATCTATAATAATGTAGGGCAGGCTACAAGTTCCTCATCTTCATCATAGTAAGGGTTAGGGCTGTGGCTATAGGTTAATGAAGTGTCTATTTATAATATCTTTAAACGGTTTATACTTTTTAATTTTTTTAAAAAGTTTGATTTTGTGTAGGTTTAATAAGACATGAAAGTAGAATTTAAAAAGATGGAAGGCAATTAGGAATGAAGATGAAGTTAGTCTATCCAGTCATAGGCATCATGGCAGGGATCCTCCTACTCTGGATCTCTCCGATCTCCCCGTCATATTTCGCCTACGTTACGGTGGGCAACGTAGTGTTCTGGTCGTCCGTCTTGCTTCTTTCCTTCAACTTCATGAAGGATGAGATATCCTTGATCAAGGCTAAGATGAGTAAGCTTGTGATATCTATATTCCTGATTTATCTTTCAATTCATTATTTCGTTTACAGTATAGCTCTGGAGAAGCTCTTGGATGGGTTATTCGGAATTCTCTTTTCAGTCTCTTCACCTTTCATTAGTCTTACGTATTCTCCTTTCTTCCCTCCGTCACCGCTAGCCTTGTTATATAACGCCTTATTTAACCCCGCAGTAGTCGGAGGCTTTCCACCCAACTTCTACTTCGAGCTGTCGTCTTATGCGCTCGCCATGGGGCTAGTAATTGCAACCTTAGTTACCGCAAATATAGTTAGGGTCATGCAATACGCGAGTTATCTCAAAAGGACTAAGGTGGTGGTCTTGGCTCCCCTTCTAGGAGTTATAGGAGGAGGGAGCTGTTGTATTTCAGTGCCAATTCTTTTGGCGGAGGCGATACCTTCTGCTAACTTTATTCTTTTTTCTCCGCTGGGAGATACTGCGTTATTTCTTGCTTACGTACTACTTCCTTCGCTAACTGCAGTAGCGCTTAAGTTAAATTTTGATGCGATGAAACCAAAAACTCCGAAGAAGTTAAGGATTAACTATCAGGAAATAAGTAAGAAAAACGAAAAGAAAAGTTGATGAAAAAGAATGAAGGTCAGCGAAGAAAGATATTTAAAAGTCCTCTCTTCAAGTGGTTCAAATCACCTTTCAATGAGTAACAATTCGAATACCTCGAAGTGTGAGAAACGACTTTTAACGTCTCTAATCGTGGGTTTTCATGCTCACGCTGTTATTAGGACAATCGTGACGTTATTTCAATCAGGAATTTGAACATGAAGGTCTCTGACCCTCTCGACTGCTTAGCGAGATGATGTAACTCCGATAAGAGGAACTTTTTCACCTCGGGGAAGAAGTCAGTTTCGTTCAAAGAGGTCGTGTATATATGAAGGTAAAAAAGAGCAAGCAATCTATTTGAGATGTAGATTTACAAAAAAATAGAATATTATATTCCTGTAAATAAAAGAAAAATTATACTTCTATTAATGAAATCTATCAATCTATCTTAATACAAGGAGACTATGACTAGCAAGTTAATTATAAGAATAGGAAAAACGCTTATTTAACTGATTCTAGATCTTTAAAATGTGATGAGAGCGACCGTAAAGGACCGGTGAACTTATTCCTTTAAGCTGAAATGAATATTATAAGTCCTACCATTACAAAGTAAAATAAAATCAGGGATATTCCCTCTCGTATTCCAAGCTTTCTATCCTTCACGAGCAAGGTTGTAACTATGGTAACAAGTATCACTCCTAAAAACTCTAATCTGTCTTTCTCTATGGACACACCATCGTAAGAGAAAATTCCTATAATACCTATGAGCACTGACATGTTTTCTATCTTACTCCCCACGAAGCTCATGACTGCAGTAGTAACGTTGTTAGGAGACCCAACAATCAACCTTATTGCGGAGATCTTCTCTTCTAGTTCCCCGGCTATCGGCATGAGTATCATTGAGACTATGATGGGAGGAACGCTAGTGTAAATGGCTAGATTTTCAATGCTACCAACGAAAAGGTCTGAGATTATCACAAGAGGTATTCCTCCTGCGAGAAGGAAGGATACTCCCTTTAAGATGTTTCCTCCCTCATGACGGTCTGAGGACATGTAGGCCCTATATCTTGAGGTAACGTAATACGCATAAGGTATCAGGGAAAGTACACCAGTTAAGACGTTGAGCTCTCCATAAAATGTAACTATCGTCAAAACTAAGACTGAAATGATCAGCGATCTAATCTCCAATGAGAAGTCCTTCTCTAACTTTATGGTATTTACCTTATACTTGAAGGAATAAGTTAAGGACACTATTCCCATGCCTACTGTAAATAGTATCATATTACCTCCTATAGCGGAACCTACAGCTACCTGGTAGAAGTGGTCGTAAATTGCGAAGATCACGAAGACGGTTTCCGGGAAAGCAGTCATGATTCCCAGAATTACTCCTCCGGCCATTCCCTTGTCGAGTCTCTTCTCCAGCTCTTCCGTGCCAATAGCTAACATCTCGGAAGAAACTCCGGTTAGAACCATCAATACAGCGGTCTCGAGTATCAAAAGGTAAATGTTCACTAATTTTTTTAAAACTCTCTTTCCCTTTAAGCTTTGGCGTTATATCGATTTATCTCAAAACCTTTTTAGGATGTATACAAAATACCCACGAAAAATTATATTTATAAAAAAGAAATAAAGAGAATTTAAAAAAATATTTGGATGTATTTACAGCTAGAGATTACTTGATTGTAATTCAATTAATTTCATATAAATACTCTATAATCTATAGCTCATCTCGCTTTTAGATGCTACTAGCAAGCTTATACCTACTACTAGCGCAGCTATGGAGAAGTAAAGCCTTGCATTAAGGGAAAACCAGGTGAAAATTCCAGTGAATACTCCAGTTACCATCATTCCGAGTGCTAAGATAGTGACGAGTATTCCCAACACTAGTAAACCCTTAGAGTAGACGTAACCTAAGAAGATGTCTTGCCAACTCACCTCCTTGGTACTAACCACTACAGCTCTCCCCTTCATGAATGCTATGCTTCTCTCCGACCCTATCATGGCGAATCCGTGGATAGCTGAAAACCCTAGATCCTTCGCCTCCTGCATTCCTTTCTCCATGTTTTGCTGTACTATCTTAGCTATCTCCTCTGAGTTTCTAACGTCACCTTGAGTCCCCTTGACAGAACCGTTCTCAACTTCTACCTCTCCCAATATTCCTTTTCCCTTCATACCTGAGTCACCTCCTTCATAGTTGAAGATATGACTTGATCCCAGTTCACCTTTATGGGATCAGTTATCACTAAGTAGTTATTTACAAACACTATTCCTACATCATCAAGTATCATTGCGAAACCGAGGAAAGATCCCATATCGAGTCTGGGAGCTTGAGAAGAGCCTATCTCTACGTTTTCCCTGAGATAGGCAAGCAATTTATCTTTGTCAATTTTGAGGTCATCCCCCCATATTTTCACCAGAGATTTTCCATCCGTTCTGTAAACGGATAGAACTCCCTTAACGTTCTCGAGCATTTTTCATCTAATTTTAATTAGATGAGAAACTTAAAAAACTTTTCTTTATTACAAATGTTAGTTATCAATGTCTCATTTAGCGCTGGGGATGGATTTCGAAGAAGACTCAACAAAGATCCGTCCTATTCGTTGTATACTCGATCACTGAGGCTCCTGAGTTATCCTCTACAAGACGCTGAAAGTCTGGTCAAGTGGTAAGATGACCGTGTTTATAAACTGCTATAATTTCCTTGATTAGCTGTTTGATTATCTATGTCATAAACAATTATTAATTTTGAATTATAAATCTCCTGCTAATATCTTATTTCTTTGTCTTGTAAACAGTCTTTTCCCACTAGTGGGGACTAAA
>DAHF01000094.1:1536-3222 GCA_002495845.1 Sulfolobus sp. UBA167 | reverse complement strand
ACACCCTTCTAGCTGAAGAAATCAGCGCTGAGGATATTTCGCTCTTCAACGATGTCCTGTAAGGCTTAACTTTCCCCCACACTTTAACCTCAAAGCCTTGAGGGACTACGCTCAGGAGTGACTTAAGCACCTCATCTGGGTCTTGGTCTGGAACGAGCCTGAAGTCTATCTTGGAGAAGGCGTAGGAAGGAATTACGGTCTTAGATCCCTCTCCGGTATACCCAGCGTAAAGTCCAGCTATGTTACAAGTGGGCTCTTCAACCAACTTCCTCATGAAGTCCTCCGGGACTGGCTGAGACAAGGAACCCTCCATGTCCTGTCTCACTCCTTTCATGAGCTTAACCTCGTCCTCGGTGAGCCACCTAACCTTATCGTAAAATCCTTTCAAGTTGACCTTTCCTTCACTCTTCAAGGAGTTGAGGAACTTCACCAACTCCCAAGCTGGGTTCCTCACTATAGGCGCATACATTGAGTGAAGATCCTTGGGAGTCCTGTCCCTCAGCTCTACGTACAACAATCCCTTGACGCCAAGCACTATCTCCGGAGAGCCATCAGGGCCTCTCCCTGCTCCCTCCCATAGGACGTAGTCCGAGGTCAACTGGTCCTTGTAGTCCTCAAGGAAGTCCTCCATGTTGGGGCTTCCTATCTCCTCTACACCTTCATAGACGAACTTCAGGTTAACCTTCAGCTTACCTTCCTTCTTTAGCTCGAAAATGCTCTGTAGCCTAGCCATGAGAGATCCCTTGTCGTCAGCTACTCCCCTGGCGTAAACTTTCCCGTCCTTTTCGACGGGATTGAAAGGTTCAGTGTTCCATTTCTCCAATGGCTCGGCTGGCTGGACATCGTAGTGATTGTAGACTAAAAGAGTCCTCTTTGCCCCGACATTAATTTCTCCGACCACGTATGGGTTGACTGCCTTATGTCTGACCAACTGTACTTCTACTTCATGATCTTCCATGTAGTCAACGAGAAACTTGGCTCCTTCTTCCCCCTTCCCCTTTGCTGATGTGGTGTCTATCTTTAGAAACTCGTAGAGATCCCGATTCTCCATCAGCATTACCTATAGTCTAAAGCGGTTGGAGAATTAAAAAGAGTGAGCAAACCGAGAGGAAAAGAAGAAAATAGAGGGAAAAAAGAGGAAAAGGAGAGATTTTATATGTACACACATTGTGATTCCTCCCCGCTTTGCGAGGGTTCCTACCATCGATTCGGGCTTACATCTCTCAGTCAGATTGCTCCAGCGATCTCTCATTACCTTCAGTCCGATAATGGGAAGATGGGAATTGTTCCTCTCACGTTGAGCTGGGGAAGAGCGTTATTAACGTCAATGATTTAAATTTTCATCCCCTCGCCTAGGCTTTCATTCTTCTATAAACTGCATTATACATGTGAGTAGTGAGAACTACTCCCTCAAGGGATTAGCAACTACTAAATACTTACTCGTTACTCATTGATAATACAGAGGAAGCTCAAGGAGCATATTATACTCGGCATAATTTCAAACTAACGACTCTACATAAATTTTAATATAGTGGTATACCAATATATTATATATGGAAACAGTTACGATAAAGGTTGATAGAGAGATAGCCGAGCTGATAAAAAAGATGATCTTATTGAGAATTGCAAAATCAAAGAATGAAGCAGTTAATATGTTAATTGAATACGGGAGAGCTGAAATGGAGA
>DAHF01000094.1:315-1456 GCA_002495845.1 Sulfolobus sp. UBA167 | reverse complement strand
AAGGGAAGAAAGATATGGATGAGATAAAGTATGTTGATACTAATGTTATTCTATCATTAGTTGAAGAAGATGCTAATTTTGAAAGAGCTAGAAAATTAAAGGAATTAACTAATCTAGTTACCGGAGAAATAACTCAGCTTGAACTCAATTCTTTTCACTCTAGGAAGTTGAAAGATGAAATAAAGGCAAGAGCTTCAACACTTTATTCCCTAGAATTTGCTAACGTTAAAGTTATTGAGGTAGACTGGAATAAACTTTTTAGAAAAGCGTTAGATTTTTCCTATAAACTTCATCTTAAGACCTTGGATGTCTTACAGATAGCCTCAGCATTTCTTTTAGGTTCAAAGACATTCATTACCTTTGATAATGATATCATCAATAAAAGGGAGATTGTAAAAAAGTACACTGGACTTGGTGTAAACGATTTAACTTAATGTTGTTAGAAGGATTTTGCGAAAGATACGTAATTAATAAAATATATTGTAGCTAAACTTATTGCCATCATTAGGATATTCATATTTCTAAAAATTTTTAATATTAGTGTAGGAATCTCATTCTCAGCATAAAAATGAGAGGATTTATGAAAAGAATAATAATAGTAGGGAAAAGAAATGCAATTTATACAGTTTTGTTTCACCAAATTATCTCACTTGAAAGATATTGTGTTAGTTTTTTCAAAATAGAATTGATATGGAGAAAGATAGTGACATTATCGTGAAATATAACATTTTAACATTATTTGCAATAAACATAGCGTGTAGATTCAGATTAAATAGAGTTAACTTATAGATGTAGTCAACAATGCTTTTATTGCCATAATCCACCTAAAGACGGGAAGTTTCATATGGTTAGCGGAAAACAGAACTCAGATCGGCAACAGATAGCAAAGAAAATAGATACTGCAAAAAATTTAAGGATTTTGGAGTAAAGCTTGTTGGGGGTAATATAGTATTAACTAAATATTATCTTGATCACATAGAAGAAATTGTGGATTTAGCATACAAAGCAAATTTAGATTGGATAGGAATTCATCCTGTTATAAATGTAGGTTATGGTTATATTAATCAAGAATTTGTAGTACCAGATCCTAAAGATGAAAATAGAATTAAAGAAAAATTGAACAAAATCGTATTGATCTATG
>DAHF01000094.1:0-298 GCA_002495845.1 Sulfolobus sp. UBA167 | reverse complement strand
CCTACAAATTGGGGAGAAATAGGTCTAGTTATCTCACCAAATGGTGATATTTATCCAGGTTCTGAGGCAACTTCTATCCCTTCTGCAAAACTAGGTAATATAAAGACACATTCATTAATAGAAATTTGGTTCAATAATAGTTTACTAAACGTTGTGAGAACACTATCGTTTCTTAAAGAACCTTGCAAAAGTTGTAATGTTAAAAATATATGCAGGGGTGGTTTTAGATTTAGTGCGTATGTACTAAGTAATGGTTTCCTAGCTCCAGATCCTTCAATAGTGAGGGATTATGCTAAAG
>DAHF01000089.1:1712-2782 GCA_002495845.1 Sulfolobus sp. UBA167 | reverse complement strand
ATACATGTCTGCCCACCTCAGCGTATTGTACTCCTCACACGCTAACTTCAACCGGGCTTTCAACGCCCTAACTGTTTGTACGTCAGCGTAAGCGCGGAATCGAAACCCTATGGTGGGCATTACTCGTATGTCGGGTGTTCTTCATTTAAATATAAGGGGGCTATCCCTCATGGAAGGGGTCTTCCGTCCCCTTAAATCCCTATTAAGATAAAGTTCATACACTTGTTTAAATGATATACTACGAACGAAAGTTCGCAAAATGCATCTACATTCAAAGACTAATGGTGTAATAAGATAAATCTAGTTTACCAATTATCAGTTAAGTTTAAAAAGGTTTAGTTATAGAAATAACCTATGAGTTCCACAATTCATGCAAATGTAATAGCGGCTCCTGGTCCAGTAGTATATCCTTTATTGGCAGCAGAGGATGAGCGGATAAAGATTACGTTCGGAAAGGAGGGAGATGCTGACGCAGTTTTCGACTCTACAGTTTCCTTGGTAAGAAGAGGGCTCAGAATTGACAGAGTGCTGATCAAAGGCTTGATGCAAGTTTTTCCTTCTTTAGGAGATAGGATTGCTGTTTGGAGGAAAGGAAGTGCGGCCGATGTATTACTAAGATCCTATATGGCAAAGATGGGCAAAAATATTGAAATAATATATGTAGACGATCAGAGTGAGATAATGAAACTTTTGAAGTCAGGCAAGGTTAATTCTGCAGTGGTCTCATCTGCTGCGGGAAAAGGTATACCTTTTGAAGAACTTTTACCTGAAGTGCCTGGTAGCTGCGGTGTTCATTTAAACAGAAATGAAGAGCTGATTTTAAGCGCATATATGAAAGGAATTGAAGAATTTAAGAGAAACGCTGATGAAGCTGCAAAAAAGGTAGCTTCGAGATTGCCAATTAAGGTAGATCCCTCATTTATCAAAGGGACTATGGTCAACTCCATCTTAGTCGTAGAGAAGCCTAAGGACTCTATTACATTTAAACAGTTGATATCTTCTGTTTAAAGACATTAATGTTATCAGCGTCGAGAACGACTCTAGAACTTGTATTTTGAAACCTATAATTG
>DAHF01000089.1:0-1633 GCA_002495845.1 Sulfolobus sp. UBA167 | reverse complement strand
ATTCAACAAGTCCACAAAGCAGTTTTTTCCCAAAAGACTATTAAGAAAGTTATTTACGTGGAAATCACAAGATGAACCTTATATAAATTTGGGCCATCTTCAGTAACTTCGTAGTTAAGGCTCATGTTTCCGCATCTTCTTGTGATTTCTATTCTATTTTCAGAGAGTCCATATTTCGGTGGAGTACATTGCGATGGATCAAGATAATTTTTTAATTTCTGCTCTATTTCATCAACACTTTTAACATAGAAATCTGCCTCTAATTTATTGTTAGTAACTATGGTCTTCGTCATATTTTTGCTGATAAAAAGTGATACTCCTATACAGAGGATAGAGCCTAGTATATTGAATATTATAACAGCTATAAGGAAAAGATAGCCTATCACTCCAAACCCTTTCAGAAGGTAATAGACTGCAGTAGTTATCAGAGAGCCTATCAGAGAGTCTATTATGCTAAACTTCATGGCCTTTCTACGATCAAGGTTCATTCCTATCAAGAAACCCGTTATTACAGGTCCCATAATAGGGATCCACCAAGAAAATAAGGGCAAAGCTATGCTGAATAGTTCTTCCTTTTTCTTATCCTGAGTGAAAGGTAGCACAATAGATATTACCGGTGCTTATTACTAAATTTTTTCATCTTTGAAGTCCTTGATCAGTTTGCCTTGCCCTGACATATCTTCAAAGAAAATACCTTTTTCATTAACTATGAGAAATCCAATTTTCCCCATGCATTTATATGGTAAAGCTAGTATCGCTTCAGTCTTCACATTAGCAACGGAATACACAGGGAAGAGAGAATCTTCCATTTCTAGTGCAACACAGTCCGTAGAGACGTACTTGTTTAATTCATTGAGGAATAAGTCTAAATTTTCTTCATATTCCTCTCCTAGCCCTTTAAGTTTCTTTGCTATTCTATCCAGTTCCATGCATCTCCCTCATTAATTTAGCTACTATGCTCTCTATAGGTTCGTTTTCTTTACCCATCTCTCTTATATCGTTGAACGTGCCTTTCCATACTACTTGGCCTCCATTTATCATTATGATGTTGTCCGTTAACCTCCCTG
The DNA here is from genome assembly GCA_002495845.1 of Sulfolobus sp. UBA167. Lineage (GTDB taxonomy): Archaea > Thermoproteota > Thermoprotei_A > Sulfolobales > Sulfolobaceae > Sulfuracidifex. The sequence continues at coordinate 566 of DAHF01000089.1, read as the reverse complement.
CCACGCTCATTATGTGAGTTGAGACTAACATAGTAGAGGCCATCTTTGAAAGAACTTCTATAACAGCTTCCTGAGTGGGAATGTCAAGGTAGTTTAGAGGCTCGTCCATGAGCAGTATATTAGGTCTGTGCATTATTGCTAAAACTATAGAGAGCTTCTGCATGTTTCCTTGCGACAGTTGAGATACTTTATAGTTCCAGTACTTCTTTAGATCAAGTAGTTCTGCTATCTCAATAGCTTGGCTGACGTCTATTTCTCTTAATGCTGCTACATACTGTATATTGTCTTTGACTGACATTGTCCTATAGGGCTGGGCGTTTTCAGGCAGGTACCCTGTTATTTTCCTTACCTCTACGTCGTAAGGGGGCATTCCTTTTATTTTAACGTATCCTGAATCTGGTCTCAGGAACCCCATCAGCAGTTTTAATGTAGTAGATTTACCAGCTCCGTTAGGTCCTAAGAGGGCAAACTTTTGACCGCAAGGTATAGAGAATGTTAATCCAGATAAAGCTGTTACGTTTCCGTATCTTTTGATCACATTGGAAACTTCGATGCAAACTTCACTA
>DAHF01000126.1:3146-3641 GCA_002495845.1 Sulfolobus sp. UBA167 | reverse complement strand
GGAAAGCTATCTCAACGTCCCTTGCTTCGGCGACATCAACACCCTTCTTAGCAACTGTTACCCCGCCTATGTTAGTTATGTCAGGTTGGAGGACATCTACAAGTCCTTCACTCACGTAGAAGTAAGCTTCCTTCAAGCTGACAAGCCTCTCCCCTAATGCTACCCTCACCTTAGTCCTCGATCTATACTCCCTGAGTCCCTCCACGTCCTCGTGATGGACTGGCTCCTCCATGAAAAGCGGGTTATACTTCTCTAGCCTCATAGCTATCAACTGAGACGACTTCGAGTTGAACCTGCCGTGATGCTCTATCAGGACGCCTGCGTCCTCACCTAGGGCCTCCCTCACAGCCCTCACCCTTTCCTCGCTCTCCCTCAAGCCTTTCTGGTCTATCCAGTTGAAGTATTCACCGAACGGGTCGAATTTCATAGCTTTATATCCCCTTGCATATACATCTTTAGCCTTTTCCGCGAAGTCCAATGGGGTCACACAATCGC
>DAHF01000126.1:0-3024 GCA_002495845.1 Sulfolobus sp. UBA167 | reverse complement strand
GAAGTCTTGTTTATACCACTCATGATAGTTCTTCTCAACCTCTTCCACTTCCTTCCCTATGTAGGCCTTGGAGACCTGCTTTATCGCATTGAACACTGAAATTACTCTCAGAGTTGGTACAGCTTCGCCGTAGCCCACTTGTCCGTCACTTGTAACTACCTTCACCAATATCATTGAGGAAGCCCACGTTGCTGCACCTCTCTCCTTTGAGGATAGTACTATTGGTTCAATTTCGGAGATCTTCATATGTAACTATTGATAACATCATTATTAAACACTTATCGAATTTGTTTATTCTCTGTGAATTAGATTCCATTGTTGCTTTCACAGAGTCTCTCATTATTTCTAGGAGAGCGTTCTAGATGAATGTTCTTTCGCACACAAGAGAAATCTGATGGAATATTTTCTAATCTTATAAAATAAGAGATAGACAGAATATGATTCATACTCTCATTGAATTCTCAATTTTAGGAAGACTATCGCTAACGTCACTAAATCATTATATTAATTAATTTTTTTCTTAACTTAAAGATAGAGATTTCTTTTTTCAGAATGCCATAAAGTCAATCCTAGAAAACCTAACTGAGATCATTTTCTTTTTCTGGATTTCTTCTAAATGAAATGAACATATATAAGAAAAACTCTTATATTAAATTATAACTAATTGAAAGTATGGTCAAAATAGTGACAATAGGATAGCCTGACAGAACTTAACGCAATGAATGTGGGCAAGCTAAGAGACGTAACTTACTTCGAGAAACACGTAGCTGGCTCTGAATTATTCTGCATATCAGCTAAAGTAAATGGAGCGGAGTGCCCACTCATAGCTAAGGTTGGAGACGACGAGTTCGGTTATGACATGATAGAATATGGTAGAGGGAAGGGAGTAGATACGTCCATGATAAAGGTAGATCCTCAGCTTCCCACTGCAGTTTTCTTTATTTAGAGAGATACCCCGTGGTATGAAAAGCGTCTCGTTTTACTACAGGGAGGGAAGCTCTGGAAGCTCACTTTCCATCTCAGATCTAGACATGGAAAGGATAAAGCATGCTTATCTACTTCACACTACTGGTATAACTTTGGCTATAAGCGACTCTGCTAGGGAAGCATCTATGGAGGCAGTGAACTACCCTGACGGAAGGGGTCTTCCGCCCCCAACCCCCGTTAAGATAAACAGAATCATGGAACTCATTAGAAAGCTTGAAGTAGGTGCAGTTTACGTTAATGATGCTCCAAAACACGGAATAGGTTACTTCCCGTTCGGAGGAAGGAAAGACTCTGGAGTAGGCAGAGAAGGAATAGGCTATACTATAGAACATGTAACTGCTGTGAAGACTATAGTATACAATTACAAGGGAAGAAACGTTTGGAAATACATGTAATACCTTTTTTAAGTAGTCCTTAACAATTATCTCCATTTATTTCACATAAATATTTTTAAAGACTTAAAAACCTGATTAATTTATTAACTTCTATATTTAGATTTTCTTATGGATGAAAGTAAAGTAAATTCTGGTAAAGTCTTAGATCTAAGAGGAGAACCATGCCCAGAGCCCCAAATAGAGATCGTAAAAAGGTTGAACAGCATGAAGGTTGGAGAAGTGCTAGAAGTAGTTAGCGATGAAGAACCTACAGAATACGGAATTCCTTCAATCTGTGACTCCAGAGGTTACACTTGCAACGTAAGTAAAGAAGGGGGATATTACAGGATAAGTATAGTCAAAACTAAATGACTTCGCTAATTCGGGGAAAACAATACATGCCTGGGGGAAAATGTCTCTCCCTCCTTTTTTATGTATTGTGCTTAATCAAAGCCTCGGCATACCCTTTTCTCTCTCTTTCATCTAACATGAGAGACGATATTCTTTTCTCAAAGTCTACTTGATGAAAGGGGTAACACGACCCGAATATCCTTCTGCCTCTAAACCTAAGAGAGATCTCATGAGGAACTAAAGACGTCTCGAAGAGAACCTTTTCTTCTTTCAATAGCTTCTCTGCCTCATTAACGTAATCTGGATAACCCGAGTGAATTAATATTATAAGAGGAACTCTGGATAGATACTCCCTTAGATGTGAAGGGTTACCGTTCCCTTTTCCGGTGTAAACGAATAGAGGCAAGTCGTATTTCTCTAAAACGTGTATTAAAGGAGATATTTCCTTCAAATTGTAGCCGTGGTTAATAGGATTTAGCACGAAACCAACGATTCCTCTCTCTACTTGCCTTGAAACTTCAACCTCAGGAGGAACTCTACATATTGGATTATACATGCCTAGCCTAGACTTTTCCGGATAAAGTAAATATTGCTGATAGAAACCATCAACACAACATTTGCATGCAAATTTGTAAGCCGGATTAAGTATGAAATGTACGGGAGGTTCCTTGGCAGGGAATAGTTTTAGCCCTAAATGAACGTTAACATCGATGACTTCTAACACAAGCTGACTATAATGTAACATATGAGATCATTAAAAATTCTCATATCTCTAAAATCTAACGTAAGTAGAATTTTTTTACCTATTATAAGTTATACATATTTTTATGTTTACATCTACGCTACCCCTAAGGTTAAACCTATCCTGACTTTCAGAGAATACCTTGAGGAATGCCATATTGCATTTCGCCACCGGGCTGGCTTCCATCATGCCCTTGTAGAGCCGAAGATTACCTATGACCAAGCATAGAGAGCCAGCTACCGTTCCTGGTTCTCAAGATCTATCGGATAGCTTAACCTCAATGTAGACTAAACTGTGAATTGTACACACGCTTAACCTTCGTTCTTGCTAACCTCCTTTTACCCAGCCAATGACCTCCTTCCGTTTCTGCATAAAGACCTAGGCTTATACATGGAAAACCTGCTCTAGAGTTATTGAATCTTGTAGGTTGAGAGAAGTCCTTATAAGTTATAACCTTTGAGGGTAGGAGCTTTGTTCCAATATTCATAGAAACCGTTTGCTTTATTGAACCCTTCTCTCTTGATCGAAGGAAATTATAGCTACAAATTTAGTCCCCACTAGTGGGAAAAG
>DAHF01000080.1:3029-3254 GCA_002495845.1 Sulfolobus sp. UBA167 | reverse complement strand
TTCACCTTCAGGTTAGTGATTTTCGACAACGACAAGAAGGAGGTCAGGTTCGAGGACTATGAGATGACCGATAAGACGGTCTACGACTGGAACTACATCGGCAACTCTAAGGCAAATAAGCCCATGGACAGACTTACAACTACCGAATTGAAGTACGTGCTAGGCTTCGACGAGGATGGGGAAGTGGAGAAGGATAACAAGCAGATCCTTAAGGCAGCGCAGGCG
>DAHF01000080.1:0-3000 GCA_002495845.1 Sulfolobus sp. UBA167 | reverse complement strand
GAAGAACAAAGTAGATAAGGAGAAGTTTGACGCCAGGCTCTTCAGCATTGTAGTCATCAAGGGAGGGGAAAGAATGGAGCTAGCTAAGTTCAAGGAATACGAGGACTATTTACTTGGGTCTGGGAAAGAGGAAAAGAAAGGAACCGAAAGGGGAGGGGTCAAGTGTCAAATCTGTGGCGAAAAGGACGCGATGGACAACCCGGACTACCCTGGGGGATCTCTCCTAAAGATTTACATAACAGACAAGAAAGGATTCATGTCTGGCATCTCTGACAGCCCCGAAGCTAGGCTTCGTACCCACGCCGTATGCAACGATTGCAAGAACCTCATGGACATAGGACAGAGGTTCGTGATGGACAACATGAGAGCTAACATAGGTAAGCTCTCCGTATACGTCGTCCCAACGCTCTCAGAGTCAGCCCCTGAGAACATACTAAGCAGGATAAAAGTGGAAGGCAAAGGGTGGATAGTCTCCTTCAAGAACATCGAGAAGGCCGAAGAGGAAATAAAGGACGAGGCAGAGTACAAGGACTGGGTCTACAGCGTCAGCTTAGTCTGGGCTTCCATCCAGCAGTCCAAGTTCGCGGTAACCAAGGTAATGTACGACGTAAGCGTACCCAGACTACTTGAGATCAAGAGAGTCTCCAGACGGGTGGAGGAGGAACTTGGCATCAATGCCCTCACGGGAAAAGTTTTAGACGTCCTATCCTTGTACTCAGTCTCCCCAGTGAAGGAGTCCTCACGCGGCGTGATGGCAACTCAGTTCCTCGACATGCTTTCCTCCCTCATGGAGGGATATCCTATAGACGAGAACTACGTGTACTCCTCATTCCTGCAGGAGCTCAAGTGTATAAGGACAGACACGTGCCAAAACTTCCTCTCTAAGGGATTATCCTTGGAGGTAGCCTCCTTGCTTGCTACTGGATTTATAAAGGTGTTCAAAACATTAAATATCATGGGTACAAGTCAAATGGTTGAAGAAACCAAATCAAGCGACCCATTGGAATACGCTAAGAAGCTCGGGCTAACCAAGGGGCAGGTAGGACTCTTCCTCCTCGGGGTAGTGACCTCAAGTGTAGGGTTAGCACAGTATAAGAAAGGCGATAAAAAGAAGGCAATCCTTGACAGGATAGACTTTGAGGGCATGGACCTCTCAGACGTCAAGACTTACGCATCTAGGCTGATGGAATCTCTCAGGGATTACAACATTCTAAGCTTCAATGAGGGGCTCATGGGTCAGGCCTTATCAATGATAAATGAGGACTCGTCATCGCTTTCGTCACCTCAGGAGAACGTGTTTTGGATTCTGTCCGGTTACGCCTGGCAGACAAGGAACATGATAGTGAAGGGAGATATAAAGGAAGAAGGTGATGAGAATGAGTGAAGGGAAGAACGTAATAAAAAATAACTCCGAGATTCTTTTCATCTACGAAGCTAAGCTGACGAACCCGAACGGCGACCCCGATGACGAGAACAGACCTAGGATGGACCCGAAGACGAAGAGGAATTTAGTCAGCGACGTGAGGCTGAAGAGGTACTTCAGAGACTACGTGATATCCAAGGAAGGGGAGAGCAAAGTATGGGTCACGAAAATAGAGGGCAAAAACGTAGACGCTACTGAGAGGCTCTCGAAGATAGGCACCGCCGAGGGTGTGCTTAAGAACTGCATAGACGCAAGGCTTTTCGGTGCCACTATCCCGGTGAAGGGGCAAAAAGGAGGAAGGGGAGAATCAACGTCTTACACCGGACCAGTACAGTTCACTTGGGGTTATTCATTGCACCGCGTCGACATGGTGGACTCACGTTCGATCACCTCCTTGTTCTCGGGCAGGGACACAGGTTATGGGAACATAGGAAAGGACTATAGGATATACTACTCCATGATCGCATTCCACGGTGCAGTGAGCGCTAAGAGGGCTGAGATCACCGGTGCCACTGAGGATGACTTGAAGAAGCTCGATGAATACTTGTGGAACTCGCTCGTGACCGAGACCGTGACTAGAAGCAAGCTAGGACAGAGGCCCCTTTTGTACCTAAGGGTGGAGTATTCCTCGCCAGAAGCCATGAAGGGAGATCTGAGACGTTTCGTTTCCGTGAAAGAGAACAGCGAAAACGTGAGGGATTTCTCAGACCTAAAGGTAGACACTTCCGCTTTGCTATCCCTAGTGAAGAGCAAAGACGTAGTGAAGGTTCACGTCAAGTGCTCTGAGGAGTTCGCCGACTTCTGCGAGGAAGTAAAGAAGACCGGTAAAGGTAGTCAGTAATGAAAGCCCTCTCCTTTCGCATCATGGGGGCGATGGCCCACTTCAGGAAGGTTTTCTCCAACTCCACTTCCATGTCTTACTACTTCCCTCCTAGGACTACCGTCATGGGAATAATAGCTGCTGCAATGGGTAAGGAAAGGGATTCCTACTACGAGGAGCTTAACGAGTTCGAGTATGCTCTTTCCCCCGTGACCGGACTGAGGAAGGCGATGTTCGGTGAGACCTACCTAGACACAGACGAGGTCAGCGTCAGGTCACTGAGGAAACTCAAGCAGGGCGTCCCCACAGGGAGGGAGTTCGTTTTTCCATCCGTTGATCCTTACTTAGGCTATCAAGTGCTGGTCTATCCCTTCCACGATGGAATGGAGAAGAGCTTGAGGTCTCCAGCATATCCTCTCTCCCTCGGCTCTGCAAACATGTTAGCGTGGGTTGAGGACGTGAAGGCGGTCGAGTGCGAAGAAATCCAAGAGGTAGACGGTAAGGTCATGTCAGTTTCGCAGTTGAAGCCTGAGGTGGAAAAAAACATGAGGATAGCGATAGAGGAGATGGTACCCAGGGAGTTCGACAAGGAAAGGCACACGGGGAAGCTCCCTACCTACTTCGTGGAACTTAACGCTAAGCCCATGACTGTGAAGGGAAAAGCCAAGGGACTGAGGTGCGGGGAAGCGAACTACCTCTTCCTTTGAGGATAGCTCATCTCATCTTTTCCTTTTTCTCTCATCTTATTTCAGTTCTG
>DAHF01000136.1:541-3480 GCA_002495845.1 Sulfolobus sp. UBA167 | reverse complement strand
AAAGAGCTTTTAAACGTATCCTTCACACGTCCGTGAGCTGTCTCTTCCTGTAGATCACGAGACATAGCACGATGCCTAACACCATGTAGGCTAGAAATATGGCTATGCTCTCTGGTACGGTAGGGTTATAGGCCACTGAGTCTCCGACGGGAGATAAAGTCCTAACAACGTGGGGCGGGTAAGTCCTCTCGGCTAAGTCGGTAATTGACTGGAGGGCATAGGTTACGAGGAAGAAGGGTTCCTTGTTAACGTCTCCCATGATCGACTGGACGAGGGGGAAGCCTATGAGCAACACGAAGATTGAGACTGTGATCGAAATCGTGGGGCTCTTCACAGCTGCGCTGAAGAGCGACACGAAGGAGACAAGCGAAACTATCCCCACTATTGACATGCCCACGATTTTCCACCACGTGGGTATCAAAGCGTGATAGAGTATGAACGTGGAAGCGAAGGAGCCAGCTAGGTAGGCTAACACGACCAGTATGACCGCCAGTATTGACGACATGAGCTTCACAGCGAATATCTTCTCCCTGTTGAAGGGCTGGGTGAGTATGAACAACCCTTCCTTGGAGAAGTCCCTTGATACCAGGTCACCCGCAAACATCGACGCTATCAGGATGAACAGTATCTCAGAGTAGCCCAAGTTCGCCTCGGTGAATAGGTAAGCAGAAGCGGGCTTCGTGACTACGTGGAACTCAACAAGAAAGGTGTTGATGAACGAGATCAGCACCGCCAAGGGTAGCATTATCTGGAATCTCTTCGTTCTGACGTAGAACAGCGTGTTGTAATAGAAAATATCCTTAACTCCTGCCACTGAAGACACCCAACACCCTCACGAAAGCGTTCTCGAGGCTTGTGCTACTATCGTAGAAGCTCCTTACGTCGTAAGTCTCCACCAGCTTCCTCAGTATCTTCTTCCTGGTCTCTGACTCTCCATCGTAAAATATCTCGAACCTCCTGTCTCCGTCCTCCTGAACTCTAGTCACTATGCCGGCGAGGAGCTCCTTGAGGATACCCGAGTTTACTTGATACTCGAACTCTACCTTGACTGAGTTAGGTCTGAAGATTCTCTCCAGGTTAGTCACGGAGCCCTTGTAGACTATCTTGCCCTTGTTCATGATGAAGACGTTGTCGCACATATCTATCACCTCCGACAGTATGTGGGAGGAATATAGGATGGTCTTGTTCTGCTTCATCTCTCTTATGACGCTCTTTACCTTGTATATCTCGATTGGATCGAGCCCGTCGGTGGGCTCGTCGAGTATGAGTATCTGCGGGTCCTGTGCTATCACAGCTGCGAGGAAGGTCCTCCTCTTCTGTCCTTTGGAGAGCTTCCCGCACTTTGAGTTCAGGTTAGGCAAGTCCAGCTTCGCGTTTAAAGACTCCACGTTCGCCTCCCTCCCTCTGAGCTTGGCCGCGAACTGGATGAACTCCTTCACCGTCATGAAGTCAGGGGGTTCAGGGACGCTCACTAGGGAGCCCATCTCCTTCAACGCTTCCTCCTTGTTCTGGAAGATGTCCTTTCCGTTCATCAATATCCTACCCGCGTCGGGATATATCAGGGTGGTGAGTATCCTGAAGAGGGTGGTCTTGCCCGCCCCGNNAGGGTAGTCTTGCCCGCCCCGTTAGGGCCCAGGACGGCATAACAACCAGGATTGTTTATTTCAAAGGAGACGCTCTCCAGGGCAGTGAACTTGCCGAAGTTCTTTGACAGTCCTTCAACTTGTATAGAAGGTGACATAATAAAACGTTTAAATCTTATATATTAAAATCTTGCCGTAACGGAATTTTGGGTATTTCTTAGATATCTAAGTCTCCTTGCCTTGAACCCTTAAGAGATGTGTATCGTTTCGACTCTTATGGATACCTTATCGTCTTCACCTCTACTAACACAAGGACGTGGAATGATCACCTCTTCCTGAAAGCCAGGAATGAAAGTATAGCAATTATCGCAACCCCTATGGCGAGCATGGACATAGGGAAGACATAGCTTGTGGGCTCTTTCTTTGTACTGGGCGCATTCACGGATCCGTTCTCTAGCTGTTTCACTATGCTACTCGGTATAGAATCGTTAGTTGAACTATGCGTACTAGTTGAACTACGTGTAATTGAGTTACTTGAAGTCGACGTCTGGGTCGAGGTTTGATCTCTCGGAAAATACCATCCTTTCACCGTACTGAAGACCGTCGCTGAACCGAAGGAAGTTGACGCCACTATGAGGAGTTGCAGTATGACGCCGTTTGTCTCATTTACCCAGATAGTCATGTTGGCTGTACCTATGGACTCGCTCTTAACCAAGTTTATCTTGTAAGCCGGAAAGACTCCCTTTGGAGAGCTGAAGCTACAAGTAGACACCGTTGCTTGGCTCCCGTTAATTGTGAAAGTCCCAGCCTTAAGCGAGGAGAGTTCCTTCTGAGACAACATTGGGAATCCAGAGCCCAGCCCCACGGAAGACACGTAAGACCCGTTGTACATCTCCATCAGGAAGTACTCAGTCAGGTTAATGTTGTTCTTGCTTGCCAAGGAATATATGCTCCCGTATCCTTTAGTGCAGAAGTCTACGCTGCCGTTTGAGTCTCCCGTAACGTACTGGATCACGGTACCATTGCCTTGTTCCTTTATGATTGAAAGCGCCTCTAAACAGAAAGAAGTGTAATAACTTATTGCAGATCCCTGCTGTAGAGAACCTTGGCTGGACGAACCAACTGAAACGAAAGCTCCCAGGAACATGAAGAAAACCAACAACGCAACAATACCTTTTAAATTCATTTTTCTCCATTACAACTTTTCGCAACCCACTTATAAATAGTGCTCTTTGGAATGAGGAGTTCCTTGGAGACCTCCCTCACGGATTTCCCCTGTTTTACCAGTGAGACTGCCTTGCTTTTCACTGACTCAGGATACTTGCTGAAAGTGGCGTTCTCGACCCAGTACCTGTG
>DAHF01000136.1:0-505 GCA_002495845.1 Sulfolobus sp. UBA167 | reverse complement strand
GGCCGAGCCACAACACTTACATTTCATCTAAACATCAGATAGATTTTCCGCAAACAAGGATATAAAAGATTTTAGTCCAACTGTTATATAATGAAAAATATGCTATAATTCATTTTAATTAATATAGATTTTTTAACATTTAGATTCTATTATAAGGCAGTAAAGAACGTACAACAGGAACATTACTATTTATAATTTCAAGGTTTCTCCGCTTTTATTACAGGAATATACTTACCTTTTTTGTGGTAGAACATACAAGGGCTTACGTCCCTACATCGACTGATGCCTTAGGGATATTCAGCTTTCCACGGGTTACCTCATAGATTCATGTTTGCATCTATAATTCGAGTTAACATCTATCATGAGATAGTCGAGAGGTTAGAGACTCTTTCCATAAAATTCGTAATTGCAAGGCGTCACAATAGTTACCATAATCGAGCACATGAAAACCATTTATATTCAATTCTTCATTTAACCACATTTCATCAATGGTGGAGTACTTAGG
>DAHF01000046.1:2382-3605 GCA_002495845.1 Sulfolobus sp. UBA167 | reverse complement strand
CGCGAGAGATCTAGGTGCTAACGTAATTAAGCTAGAGAACTTGAACAAGCTGATTTCTCGCGTTAATAAACTATCGCTAGAGTTCAGGGATAAGTTATACTAATGCAATATTGTCGTATTCAATACTGGATTAAATGGCAAGCGAGAAAGCACGGAATGATAGTGGAATACGTTCCAGCATTCTGAGAAGTATTCTGAGTGGACAGAAAATGAAGGTCCTTCTCCCGTCGCGTGTGTGACCAGGCCAACATCACTGTATCCACATCCAAGTGGAGCGACGATCATATAACATCGTGACTTCGGTGAAAAGCCCAAAATCCGCTCATACTCCTAGATCTTTAATTAATTAACTATTTAGATGATTAGAGAAGATATAAAATGAAGAGAAAAAAGGGATTAATTTTCAGGATCTGACGGTCTCCAGGACGCTAATCTCCTTCCTCATTACGGTCAAAACTCCGAACTCTTTGTCTGCCCTTTTGTATAAGGGAATGAATCCGTGTCTATGATAGAAGTCCACTGCAGAGTCTAGTGCCTCAAGGACAACTCCTCTCTTGTTCATATTCCTCGCGAGTTCCTCTACCCTCTTCAATAGCTTAGAGCCAACTCCATGCCCGTGGAATAGGGCGTGTACAGCTATCATGTCTAGGAGGAGGTAATCCCCTTTCACTACTACGTCAACTATTCCCTTTATTACTCCGTTATCTTCTAATACTAAGACTATGTCACCTTTTTTCTTCCAATTGAGGTAGTCTTTCACGGTGTATCTGTCCATCCTAGGATCCCCAGAGAAGAAGGGACTCCCAATATCCCCTCTCTCTATTTCCCTTATTATCTCAGCGCGATTTTCCTTCTAAAAGGAGATTTGTTTCGTTTTGATGCATTATTCTCTTCCCTTACCTTTATGAAGGATTTCAACTTTAATTTTAAAAAACTTACTGTTGCTTTTGCTCTTGATCGTTCCCCCTCAGGTTAACCTTGATCAAGTTGTCGGGTAAGTTAACCAGAGTCGACAAGTTAGGATAGTAAGGCATTCCTAGGGCCATGTTGACTGATGCTGGATCGTTCTTTGAAGCTAAAGACCCAGCCAAGTACAGCCTTATTGCCTTCTCCACGTCAAGCCCGAGGTCCCTAAGCTGTATTATTCTCCTCAGCTCATCGTCTTGAGGTAGAAGCCTTATTACCCTGACAGAGATGAGCTCCACTCCTATCTCAGTGAGGAA
>DAHF01000046.1:0-2312 GCA_002495845.1 Sulfolobus sp. UBA167 | reverse complement strand
TCTTGGTCTATCATTGGAGAGATATATTTCCCCAAGTCGGCGTCCTTGAACACGTTTCCGCCGAACTGGACGTTGAAGATTAACTTAGACGGGTCCGTTACCCTATAGTAAACTGCGACCTCGTAAACTAATGGGACCAAGTCCTGTGTTTGACTGTTTCCAATAACTCTGATTTCATGTCTAGTTGTTGATGTAAAATAAACGATGGTGTCGAAAGGCAGGGCGTTGTACCTGAACCTAGACAAGAACGACGACAGTGGGTTCTGTGGGCTCTGGACGTTGTGCGTCCCCGGTGGCAAGACAGCTTGTACTTGCCCCTGAATTACCACTACCGCAGTCTCGTTTGGTTGGACGAATATGATGGACTTAGAGGTTACTTCCTCCTTAGGGTAACGGAAAATTATAACATCGTCTCCCATAGCTGACTGTCCATTTTCCCTCTCCGTGGAAATTACGGAACCTCTTATTTGGAGTGACATATACTCTTTTTTTAATATTTTGTCTTTATTAAGGTTATTCATTTTTAGGTATTTAATTTTAGAAAAGCTAAATAATAACCTAAACCTGGAACCGACTTAAGGGCATCTGATAATAAATGGGTGACTCAATTTTTTAAGAAAATCACTTAAGATATTATTAATTTCTAAGTTCTGAAATAATTTAATAAAGATAGGCATACGCATGACTCTTTTTAAGAAGACCGTTTGTCTAAATCTTCATAGTTTTCATGTGTTGAACAAAAAGAACAATATGTTTTGCTTTGATACCTAAAAGATGAAATAGGTAGATTAGCCTTCCTGTAACTTTGAGAAGAGAATAGCGTCTACGACCAATATTATCCCAGCTATGGCGAAGTCTATCCCATAACTTAAGAAGTGAGTGATGTACCCTGATACTAGGGAACCTATCAAGAGGGCTATTCCGACCACAGTACTATAGACTCCTAAGCCCCTACCTTGACTTCTCTCGCCTACTATCTTGAATATCATAGTAGTAGACGAAGAGTAATAGAGAGAGTAAGCGAAGCCCGCTGCTAGAGGATAGAAAAGAGAATTTAATACTACTATTGCACCTAAATTCCCTAACGTGGATAACCCCATCACAGCGTAAGAGATTCCCCTGATTAAGAGCGACATGGAAGCTATAATCTTCTCTCCCCTTTCCTCAATTTCCTTGCCTGCGATGTAAAATGTGACCGTCTGTGCTACCATTCCCAACGAGATTATTCCAAGAACCACTGAGCTGTTAACCCCTAAGGTGTAAAGTCCGGCTGGGTAAACCGTGTTGAAGAGTCCGCTACTGAAGTAAAACGCTATTATTCCTAGGTATAGCATTGGGACGTAGTTCACGGGTCTCTTCTTAAGCCTCTTCAAGGAGAATATCTTAAAGTGGCCAGCTTGGGGTAAGTGGAGGAAGAATAAAGGGAGCATCCTTATCCTGGCGAAGAAAGACTCCCTTTGGTGTACCATGGCTAACCTTTCCACATGAATTGGAGATCTGGGTATCAATTTCGTTCCTAGGGCGAGCGATATCAGGGATAATAGACCCATGATCTGAATCACCAGAGTCAGAGGGATGAAGTTCACCGCAACGCTAGATATGACCAAACCAACTAGCATTCCTATAGAGGATATCATAGATAGTCTGGAGAAAGCCGACGCCCACTTTCTCTTCTCTGTGACAGCCATGATAAGCAAGTTCATCGGAGTTGTGGAAGCTGTACTGAAGAATACTGCGATCCCGTAGTCCAAGGAAACTAGAGGAATGGTGTTGAGGAACGTTATGAGGATTAAAGCGATTCCCGTACCCGCGAAGCTGGTAAGGATAAGGAGTTTCCTACTGTATCTGTCTGCTAGCAAACCCCAGATTATTGACGCAGGTATCAATATCGCGTTGCCCGTTGATATTGCCAAACCTACGTCTATTGCGTTACCGTGTAGGTGGAGGATCTCGAGTGTGATCAACGTAGATAAAGGCCCTGTAGAAGCGTTGAAAGGCAGGGCAGTGTACATCCACTTGAAATCGGTCTTCTGCTGTATTGCCATCTAAAGGAGAAGTTGAGATTTAATATTTAAAATTATTTAAGGCAAATTAAAAGTTACAATTTATGTTTAAATCTGAAGGAGGCTTAGGTTGAGACCACTGTGGTTTCATAGCCGAGCTTCTTCATGAGATGGTGCTTATTCCTTGTCCTCTTTGTGGGTACTGATATAAAAAGGAGATTTGTCTTTGCTTTCCTCGTGTTCAAAACATGGAGTCCATGCAAGCGAACTAGCCCTCTCTCGTAACTATGTGAAAGCATTAAGGTTCGT
>DAHF01000075.1 GCA_002495845.1 Sulfolobus sp. UBA167 | reverse complement strand
GTAGAGCCGTGAAGCAGGAAGCCCGCGAGGCGGGGTAGTTCACTTCTTTTTCCTTTCTCATATATCTTCTTTTATTTTTTACATTATCATTTTTACAAAAGAATGAAAGCCTCGCCTTTCAGGGATGAAGGTTCAAATACGTCTTCTTGAGCTTATGTTCAATAACTAGGTAAGCCCAATCAGAGCATCTGTTTCGATGAAGATTGGAGAGTGCCTGATCCATTCTAGCTTTGTCAAACAAATGCGTGAAGGTATCAAGTTACGTTTTGTCCTGGTTAAAAGAGAGGAACGTAAACCCGGGAAAGGTGTTATTCAGCTACTATATCACGAAATATACAAGAGAATATAGGGATGACATCAACTACCGTCAAAGGTTGCTGAGGATTGTCATAGGGATTCACTTCGTCTACAAGGCTTGGTATAATAACCCTGAGAAAGGTATTCCTTGGGTACGTAACCAACAGTGTGGTTAAAACATCACGATTAAGTTACTCAATCGATTTCGAGAAAATGACCGTAAAGATAGCGTTGATGAACTTCTCTTAGGTTATTCTAGAAACATCTCAGAATATGTTAGGGAAATGAAAGAAGCTAGGTTGGTTCTAACGCTATAAAGCTAGAGAACCTGAATAACGTGACTCGTTACGTTAATTAAGATACCCAAGAGTTCAGGGATAGTGCATCTATGTAGTACCGTCGTATTCAATACTGGACTAAACGGCAAGAAAGGACGGAATGACGGTCGAATATGTTCCTGCCTTCTACTCTTCCTTGACACGCCCAAAGTGTGGGAAAAAAGATGAAAGAAACTGGGCATAGATAGTTTAGACGTTCATGTGGTTATGAGAACGATCGTGACGCTATCCCTGTCGTAAACCTTAATGGGAGAGGTTCTCTCACCCTCTCAACTACCAGGTGAGAGATATAAACAGAATCGATGAGGGAACCCTCGCAAGGCGGGGAAGTCAGACATTCACGGAGAATCCCTAAGCAATCCCTCAATCTCTTTCACGATATCAACCATGCTAGGTCTCTTGTCAGGCTCCTTTGACACGCACCTATTTATCAATTCTCCTAACTCGCCTTCTACACGATCCGGGCTGAACTGTCTCCAAACGTCCTTAGCTAGTTCGATGTCATGCATAGTTATAGCCTCGTTGATCTTCTCCGATATCTGCAGGTTAAGCATTTTTCCGGTCAGCATCTCATAGAACGTCGCACCGAACGCATAGACGTCCATGGAAGGCGAGGATGGACCTCCTTCTAAGCCGGCAATCACTTGGTCACCCGGTGCATAGCAAGGAGTAGCATGTACTACCTTCTCTCTCATCCTGGTCACGGAACCTAAATCTCCTACCTTCACTTTGAGCTTTCCTGACTTCATGTCGTCGAGCACGTCCTCCCCTCCTTCCCTGGGTTTGGACGATATGAGGATGTTGGAAGGCTTTACGTCTAGATGAACGAATCCATTCTCATGAAGATGGGCTAAGCCCTTCGCAACCGAGAGCATTGATCTTTTCACAATCTCGTTCCACACCTTAGAAGACATGAGGTTCTCGCTCATCAACGACCTTAGGGTGCCCTGCATGAATTCCATAGCAATGTAAGGCGGGTTCTCGTAGTAGAATGAAGGATCCCTGATGCTCCTGAGTATCCTCTCTCTCGAGAAATTTACCCCAGTTATCTCTACAAGGTATTCCTTGTTGTTCTCTGATACAGCCTTTACCGCAGAGACTTCCTTGAACATGTCCATTAAAGTGTTACCAGTTATGAGGATAGTCCTACCCGGGTCGTGCGCTATGATCGGAACCTTCAGTGCCACCTCGGATGGACCTACCCTAGCCTTCAGAACGTAGGAGTTACCTCCCTTGGCGGCGATTTCCTCCACGGTATAAAGCCCGTCTATCTCCTTGCCTATCCAGAGAGATGAGTCCCACTGCCCCACTGTGTGGATCTTACCGTCCTTGAATAGAACGTTCTTGATCCCATCATCTGTGAGCGTGAACGGGAGAAAGTAATGAAAGTTCTTCCTCCCGACCGTGAAGGAGACAGAGAAGCCTGAGTCGTGAAGGAACTTGATGAATTCCTCTATCCTCTGTTGAGGCACGTTCATGGAGCCCAGAAACTTGATTATGGACTCCTCCGTCATCAGGACTCCGCCATAAATGTCCTTACCTAACACTGAGTTATACACGTTGTCGAGCTTCATGATTGATGTAACTGACCTGTCAACTTCCCTTATTAGCTTCATGAGATCTACAAAGAATACCGGAGGAGAGCTGGTGATCAACTCTGAGAACTTTCTCTCGGCTCTAGCGTTGAGGCTCCTCACCTTGAACTGGACTTCCCTTCTGTCCACCCTCACCTTGCTTACGTGTTTCATCGCCTTGATCCTGTCCTCCGGCTTTAGCTTCGAAAGGAATTGATCCATGATATACCCGGTAATGTCTTCGTCCAATTGTGCGTGAAGAGAAATCCTTCTGGCGACTTCCTTTACTAAGATATACACGTACTCCGCAAGAGACTCAGGGTCGTCCATTATGAGAGAGTACAGATAGGGAATATTAAGCATGGGCTAAACACGTGCGTGTAGATTCAATGTTGAGGTGAACTACTCTACCCTCAGGGAATCACGTGGAGATGTGAGAAATGGAAAAATAAAGAGTCGCGCAAAGAAGACAAATTTAACTGCGTCAGCCAGGCAACGATACATCACTAGTCAGTGCCGTTTGCCAGTCATCATTTTGACTGTGATGAAAAGACAATCAACAGCAATTTTTAATCCTTCACGTATTTAACGCTTCCCTTTATGTCGCTGAAGAGAACGTCACCTTCCTCAGACCTTCCTCGACTAACACGTACAAAGTCCTGAAAACATAAAAAAACAAATCTTTCATGGAAACCGAGGGAAAGTATATTCCATGATAAAATGACCTCTAACTTCATGTAACGCTCATAGTATCGAGATGATGCCATTGTTACAATTACTTCTCAGTTTTGTCTATTGAGATGGGAAGGGCTTAAACAAAAAAATGAAATTAAGGCATTTAGCTCTCTCTGAGGAAACAAGACGGTGATTAGAGGCAACCTTATTCACAAGTAGCCCAAGTTGAACTTTACTATGAAGC
>DAHF01000134.1:3779-6236 GCA_002495845.1 Sulfolobus sp. UBA167 | reverse complement strand
CTTGAAGACTTGTCTATCAACTGCTTGACGTGGATGTCTTCCATCATGACGTCTTAATGCCCAGCTAAGTACCTACCTAGTTTCATGTAATACGGTAAGCATCAGTCGAATATTGGTCATTCTTACATTTAAATATAAGGGATTATCTATTCCCCCAGAAAGGGACTTTCCCTCTTAACCCCCACTTAGATAAAGGAGAAGCAGGGAAAAATCTTTCATATACACAATTTATCTGCAAATTATATAAAAGAAGTATTTTTGCAAAAAAAGGAGGTGAAGGTTATTCAGGCGGTATTTCTTTGTATGCCATGTCTATGTCGATCCCCTTCCTCTTGTTGTAATACTTAGACGCGAGATATATGACAGCACCGATCACGAAAGCGAGGATCACGAAGGTTAGCGTTACTGGATTAGGAGTTCCGTTAGTGTTAATAAATGAAAATGTAGGATTCGTCACGGCTTCATATGTAAGGAAGGCAAAGTATACAGCCTCCATGATGGATGCTAGCAGAAGCGAGTAAACCTTCTCTTTCATTGAAATCATAAATGACGCAACGCTCACTATCATGAAGTATATCATTCCTATTACTATAGCACCGTAAAGCGAAGTCGCACCGCTAATAGACACGACAGGGAAAACCAGCAAACCGAGGGTAAGCGCAAGGTCGAAAACGTGGGTATACACAGGAGAGCCTCCTCTATTAAGCCTTGTAAATATCTCAGGGAATACCCTGTCGAACGCCATCGCAAATATGTACCTTGCGAACACTATCACGCCGTAAGCTAGAATCGAAAACTCCCACATTATCAGTCCTATACCTAGTATAGCCTGAAGAGGTAAGCTGTTAGTCAACCCCATAGCCACAGTCCAGAATGTGTATGTAAACCCGTTGTTTATGAACTCGTAGTTGGTGAAGTAATATCCGCCAGCTTCATACATGAGCAGGAAGCCCAAGGTCACGAGCAACCCGGTGACGAGTAAAGGCACGTAAACTCCGTACTTCAGGAACCTCTCCTTCTTCACTTCTGCTGCAACAGCAGGAGTAGCCTGCATCCAAGGATAAGTGAATATAGCTATTATCGGAAGGATTCCAATGGTCGAGGCTAAACTAAAAGGTGAAACAGAGGACTTATAGTCAGACGGAGGGGCAATACCCTCCACGGAGACGAACCTAGAGATAGCGACGTGGAAATCACCCACGTTAACGGCTAGGAGCACCATGGCTACCACTGTAGCTATCATAGCTATCACTCCGCTTATTGTCACTAAGGTGTAACCCCACTTAGCCTTGACTATGTTGAAGCCTATGGCAAGGCCGAAGATGAGGGCACCGAGCAAATAAGAGATCAGAGGGGACGATATAGTGTTCGACACAGAGACTAGGGAAGGTATGCCATCCATAAGTCCTACCGTGCTCAGGAACGAGCCCACGGTCTGCGAGAAGAAGAATGCTATCAGGGCGAAATAGGCTGTTGACTCTATCATCAAAGCGAAAGCCATGGTCGTGCCTACTAAGCCGTTAAACGTCCTGGAGATCCAGACGTAGTCACCTCCCGTTCTAGCGATCTTCTTGCTTAAATAGCTGTAGATGTAAGCCTGCGGGAGGGTAAGGAACAGACCTATTATAGCAGCGATCCATATTACCCCTCCTTGGGGTATGTAAGGACTTATGCTAGTAAATAGGGCCACGCCTGCTGACATATTACCTAGGTTGAGCATTATGGCGTCCAGCCCATTTACGTCCTTTATTAGACCTGACGATTCACGTGTGAAAACCGACTTTTCTCCCATTAAACTTCAGGAGTGTTTTTTCTTACGCCATTTAAGTTTTACTACCGATGGACTGTAAATGTTTTAAAAATGTACTCAATGCTTATCATCAAATCTCCTTACTTTTTAAACGTAGAACGTTTAACATTCTTATCTTTAGTTAAAAAGAAATACCTCCATGATTATAATAGCATCAGAAAAATATATTATTAGATAAATAAAGAATATTTAAAAATATTAAAAAGAAATTTAAAAATAAAAACTGCCCCTGAACTTTGGTCTAACCTAGCTAATCATCTGACTTACTCCATGCCCTGAAACTTCCAAAGGGTTCATCATTTCCGCCGTTGATTTGGGCTTGCATCTGGTGAGCGGAGTAGATAAGAGAACCACTCCCTAGAAGGATCCGTCATTGATTACCTCCGATCCTGTGGGAGAAGAGATGAAACTCGTTGCTCCTCTCACAGTCCCATTAATCCATCAACCGAGCTGGAAACTTCATTAGCGTCAATAGAGCAATTCTATAAGAAATCATTTAAATCTTCATCCTTGGCTAGGCTTTCATAGTTTTTGTAAAGCAGTACATGGGACATTCAGAATGGGGGAAAGCCTCCCTGCGGGGGATACCCACCTTGTGGAGGAAAGCCTCCTGGGTTGCCTCCCTGAGCTGGAGGTGCGCTAGACAC
>DAHF01000134.1:166-3767 GCA_002495845.1 Sulfolobus sp. UBA167 | reverse complement strand
ACGTGATACGCATCGAATGCTGTCCCGCCTATCCCTAGGATGCTAAGCAGTCCGTTGTGCAACATTTCGTCGCTAAAGAACGAAAAGCCTCCGCCCAAAGCCATCGGTATCAAGTCCTGGATCCAGTTAGCTACGCCGGTCTCAATTGTAACAGACCCTTGGCCTTGACAGACTCTTATAGTATAAGATTTGTTTGAATCTGTGAAATATCCAAACAAGCTGGAATGTCTAGCTTGTATCACTGCCATGTTTTGGCTTATCATAGGGTTTACTTGGAACCCCCTTCCGCTCAAGTAAGAGGAAACTTGCTGTCCTACGTATTGCATGTCTATAGGGTATTGTATTGGCACGTTCATTGTTTTACCTCCTAGTCCTACTGAGCCTCCGCAGAGTGGCGACCCGAAAGTAGGTTGTTGCCCTAAGAATGGAAATCCCATAATGGATATTTGTGGTTTCTAATATATATTGTCAAAGGAATTGTTGTACGATGATTCTTGGTACCACTTTCACGCGGTAACCACATACCTTTAGAAGGAAGAACACGGTTCAATGACTCAATGTGAGGCTCACTTCAGGATAAGCACTTCCTTGTATAGAGCTTCTTATGTGGCTAACTCTTACCCCTGGGAAAGCGAGGGTTCAATTCTAGGACCCTTAAGCCTACCATTTCTAGAATCACATACCTCATTTAATGTGAGGTAGTCAACAGTCCCATCTAAGAGTGAACCTAATTGAAAGTATGGACCTACAACGAATAGGAAGATGAAGTTTGATGATTCAACTAAGCCACCTTAAGACCTCAGTTAAATAAGAGGGTCTTAGCAATGGAATTACTTCGCACATCGAACAACTATAAATGTTTTTTAAAAAATATTCCGTTATTTATATTAGCTTACATTACTTATCAGATAACTAGAAATAAAATAAAAAAAGGCTCATAAATTTTAACTTAAATGGAGCTTTCATGGATGACGTCGTAAACTGGGACTGCGAAGACGTAGTTGGTCCCGCTAGCCTCAATTAGAGTGTTGCCCACTATTATCATCTGTTGCCTCATTATAAATTCAGTATGGAATACATTTACTACTTGTCCATTAGTAGAGTTAAGTACAGCTATAGAAGATCCTGCAGGGACGAACAGATATCCGTTGTAATATGTTGGATCAGCCTGAAGAACACCGTTGGAGAGCTTTGGCGAAGACCAGATCACTTTTCCGTTGGTTAAATTGTATGCCATTAAGTTTCCTGCTATCGTAGGCTCATAGATGATGTTTCCCACGATCTCGGGGTTGTAACCGTTGTTGGTGTCTCCTGGGTGGACGAAACCATTAGTCACGTTGGCAGTCCATAACACTTTACCCGTGGTCGCATTAGCCACGAGAATGACTTGTCTTGAATAGATATGACTTAACAAAGGAAGGGTTCCGTTTCCGTAGCCTAGGAACCCGTCCACTAGATATCCGTCATATACACTCATCACTGCGTCTCCTACAGCTGACGTGGTAGCATAGGGCAACTTGATCATCCATGCCTCGCTTCCGTTAGACGCGTAAACTCCCACCAACGCTGACATGTTTGTAGGATAAGCTTGTGAGAAACCAGCTATGACTATCCCATGATAGAAGTCAAGCGATGCCATGTTTCCGCTCCCGTCATATTCAAAAGTCCATAAAGTCTTTCCATTAGTTATGTTAGTTGCGTGGATTACACCGTCTCCGTCGTCCCAATAGACTATTCCTCCATTCACAACTCCGGTAGGCATAGCTTGCGATCTAGTTAAGTCAAGCCAGAGTGGTTTCCCGTCGGTAGCATTGAACGCAAGCAGTCCGTTTATGCCGGTGTATTGCCCTCTATGACCACCTCCAAATCCGTTTAGTGCTCCCTGTTGATAATCAAACATTGCACTGCCCAAACCTACAATGCCTATTCCATGATAAACTAAAGGCTCCCACATGCTTAGAGTCCCGGGAGTGTAAAGCGAGAAAACAATCTTTCCGTCCATCTCGTTTATTCCGTAGACCCAACCAGCGTCGCTTGAGACATATACCATTCCGTTTGCCTCAGTAGGACCTACGGCTATTCCCGTAGCTTGTCTATAAGCTGCGCCGAAGGACTTTCCATACTCCTTGTTCAGTTGGTTCCATAGAGTCAAGTTCTGCTCAAAGTTTCCCATGAGCGGAGTTATCCAAGAGACGTTAAGACTGCCGGGAATCACCGGGTCTCTATTAGATGTCATTCCATACATGTTGAAATTTGAGGGGTCAGAGCTCGACGGAGAATTTGAAGGATAATAGAAGTCAGTGAAGAGAATTCCGTCCATATACACGTTAAAGGTAACATTAGAGTTTGCCTTGGATGAGGCTGTAGAATTAGACGAAGATGCGGAAACTTTGGAGTTTGACGAAGAGCTTGTGGGAGACACCGATGGAGATGTAGAAATATGACCTAAAAAGAATCCTATACTAACCCCAATAATTAAAACTACAACAATGGCTACGACCACTTTTTTATCCATAGCTTTTCTGAAAGAGAGAGGTTTTATCTGATTAAATAAACTTTACCTTCTTTACTTTTTTACGTAAAGCTTAAATAAAGAAAACATTCTTTTTTTTCTTCAGATAAACATGATATCTTTGAAAGGAAGGGAGAAGCTCTTATTACTCCTAGTTATAACGGCGCTGATTACTGCGTCTGTAGTCCCCGAGTTTTTGGCTGCTTACAATCCAGACCCCTCGGGTAACTCCAGCACCACATACCCAGCCACGTCTGTTCCAGTTGCAAACAACCAAGTACCTCCCATGTATGCAACTGTGCCTTCTGGTAAGTTCTTCTATGCTTCATCCGAGGACTTCGCTCCACCAGGACAAGTGGACGTCTACTTAGTAGGATGGTTAGGTTGCCATGTGGCTCTATCCGATGGATGGCCTCTTTATGTTATCATGTCTGGCTTCGGGCAACTGAACTATACTTTCGGGACGTCGAACCCGTACAGACCTTTCCCTAACACCACTGGACTGATATTCACAGGCTACCAGCCTTACGAACCTGACGAGCCAGTACACTTCTACTACATCTATCTGTACAACAAATGGATGAACGAGACCGCTTCCTGCCAACCAATACCTGAAGGGGACTTAATACCAGTGGGAGCGAACGAGACATCGCACTTCCTTCCAACTCCTCTATACCACTTGGTAATGCACTATCAGCTCGATGCAGTATTCAACGGAACACATGAGCCATTAGCGATATTGAAGACCCACATCGTAACAGTCCTCATAATTACCGGTCCTAACGGGACTTACATGGCATATGGGCCACTCTATAACATCTTGCCTCTCAAGGAAGCGAACGGGCAGTATGTGATGGAGCACTTATATGATCAGAAGATGTTCTCGAACATCTGGGACGGAGTTAACGTCATAGAGCAGACCATAAGGGAAGCCGCAGGGAATTCCTTAAACGTAACATTCAGTTCATAAATGGTTTTTTAAGTACTCTCTTTTTTTATCTTAACGGGGGTTTAAGGGGGGCGGAAGACCCCTTCTTGAGGGATAGCCTCCTTATATTTAAATAAAAGAATGACCAATATTCGACTGAT
>DAHF01000134.1:0-132 GCA_002495845.1 Sulfolobus sp. UBA167 | reverse complement strand
CAGTTGATGGCGTGTGAAGTGTACTACAACCTACACAATTCTCTATCAAGAAAGAGGTTTCTCCCTAACAATTGGTTTAAAGCAAAGGTCACGCTAGCTAAGGCATATGAACATCTTCAAAGCCTAAGGAGA
>DAHF01000078.1:1264-2593 GCA_002495845.1 Sulfolobus sp. UBA167 | reverse complement strand
AAGTTTCTTCGAAGTTAAGTAGAGTAGTACGGTCTTCCCCGCACCCGGCTCACCGGTTATGAAGACGGGTTTCTCCTCGGATTTACGTACGATCTCATCCACCTTCTCCCTGACTTTCTCGTCCTCTCCATGGTTGCCGGTTCCAACAAACTGAACATCCGTATCAATTGTTGCCCCAAAGTCTCTCAGCGCATCAACAAGGTCATTTTCAGTCTTAATCTCCCTAACTCCTCCTAAGCGTAAAATCGGCTCTTTAATAGCCTCAATTTCCCTCTCTATTTCCTCAAGGCGCTCTTTAATATCCTCAATATCCTTCTCAATTTTCTCAAGGCGCGTTTCCGTGTCTTTTTTGAAGTTATAGAACTCGTTGGCTAGATCATCCAACCTCACTTTAAGTTTCTCTTCCAGTTTCTTCCAAAGCTCAGAATTTTCAATCCTTTCCACGTTATTGGGATCATTGAAGAACTTCTCGATCTTATCATCTAAACCTTCAGGGTCATTGAAGAGTTGACTTAACAAGGGCATAGCAGTCCCCGGGGTAAGTTCCGAAGCCTTTTCGAGCTTATAGCAGAAGAACTCCTTCTCCTCCTCGGTCATCTCTTTCCAGAGGTTCTTAGCCGTGATAAGATGAGATAGGACTCTGTCGCCCCTTCTCCCTCTTATCCTTCCATATATCATTAATCCGAGACCGAGGCTTAGCGTCCAAATGGCAGATATGGGGTTTAAAATAGGAGCAAACTGTGATAGTATCAATTTTAATAACTCTACAATATCCCCACTATTTTCCTTGAGCGCTCTAAGTGTCTCAACACTAATCCAAGTAACTTCCACACCGATAAGCCCGTCCATAGCCTTATTGCGCTCAATGAACTTCTCCGTCTCTTTCTTTAGCAGTTTTATTTCCTCCTCAATCCTCCTTTCAATAACATCAGAACTTCGATTTACATCGTTCGTTGAGACCGTACTGTAAAGCTCTGACCTCTTTAACCTCTCAGCGTGAACCCTCAACAGTTCGGGGACGTACGTTTCATAATTGCCAGACTTGTACTTACTGGCCTCAAGTATCCGTGAGAGTAACTTCGTCTCCTTTCCTCTATTTTCGTACTCTTCAATTATCTTCCTCAAATTTTCGTTCCCCAGGTGAATGAAGAAGATCTCTTTAGCCTCGTCCTCACTAATCCTCAAAGGGATTTCCTTAAATCCGTTAAAGAGACCTTTACCCCTTTCCTCCCTGAACCTCTTATCAAAGTAATCCTTATAGGTATCGGTAATCGTGATAAGGTATACTCTGGATTGATCGTTCAATCTCTCGAGTAGACGTCGGTAATC
>DAHF01000078.1:510-1239 GCA_002495845.1 Sulfolobus sp. UBA167 | reverse complement strand
GGTTGCCTCGCGGGTTCTTCTCGTCGTAGTCGTTCTTCCAGTCTCTGTGACATTAGGGTTTTCCCACTGTACTTACACCCGATTACCAGGACACGTTTATTTCTTCTTAATTCTTCCAAGATTTTATCATCTACATTAAGGCTAATTCCGCACTGCTGTAGTGAGGTGCTGGATGACAATTCTACTTCTCTCTTATAATTTTATAAGAGTTTTCCTTATAATTTTATCTTAATGGGGGTTAAGGGGGCGAAAGACCCCTTCCGTCACGGTGGACCCCAAAATCACTTTACAAAAAATAATTTCGGTTGGGTAGTATCAGATTCATGAAAAATAATAGAATTTATAGCTTTGATGAGAACTCAACGAACTGAAGAAAGGTTTAGGGCGAGGAACTCGGTATTATCACGAGGTGAAGACAGGGTAGTAATACCGGGTCTTCCTCACCAAAATAATCTACAACAAATAGCATATAAAGTTCTTTCCGTGTTGAACTTCAAGGGAAGAAAGGCTGAGGAGGTATCTAGAGTTCTGGTCTCCGCGTGCCTGTGGAACTACTCCGTGGAGGCAGATCCAAAGGATATAGCGTGTCACAGACCGTGAGGTACTGCGTTGAGGAGTAGGGAAAAGAGGCGACTGGGAACTCTTGGAGTACATGAAGAGGAACTCCTTGGAGATGCTCAAGGGAGTGAAGGAAGTGGACATCTCCACAGATTGGACCAAGACGTGGTA
>DAHF01000078.1:0-489 GCA_002495845.1 Sulfolobus sp. UBA167 | reverse complement strand
GTGGAACTACGCCACTGCTACCACGAAACCTCAGGATATGGTGCTCCACCTGGCCTTCGTTCCCTACACGGGATGAGCAAACACGAGATCGTGAAGCTCCTCGTGGAGCAAGTCATGAACGCGGGTCTCAAGGTGGGCCCATAACCCTGGACGCGGGATTCTAACTATGAAACGATAGTGAAAAGAGATTTATATTTGGAGAATGTCCTCCTTTTCATGGGAATTGGTTTTTTAATTATCGGAATATTTCTCCAAATCCTCGTAGTTATTTCCCTAGTTAAAGGAGGTCAGAGGTAGGAGGTAGGAGATAAGTTGAAGAAAAAGATGGGCAATATGAAGTTGTTGGGCAACATAAAGTTAGTATTTCTTTTTTTCCTTCTTTCTCTAGGCTTGTTCAGTTTATCTGGGATAGCGAAAGGAGACTTGTATTTGGAGAATGTCCTCTTTTTCATGGGTATTGGTTTTTTAGTTATCGGAATATTTCTCCAA
>DAHF01000074.1 GCA_002495845.1 Sulfolobus sp. UBA167 | reverse complement strand
CATATCCACATCTCGGACACTTCATTGACTAGATATATCGGCATAAATAAAAAATCATTTTCAAGTTGAGTTCATACAAGGAGAAAAGTTTTGCCTCACAACCTCATAAAGCTCTTCCATGTTCACTCCCAAGATTTTCCTCTCCGGTTTCTCACACCTAGATAGAGAACTTTCCACGGCTGAGAGGTCTTCTTCAGTACAGAAGAAGTCTCCCGTGACCTTAACTTCACC
Organism: Sulfolobus sp. UBA167; assembly: GCA_002495845.1. GTDB lineage: Archaea > Thermoproteota > Thermoprotei_A > Sulfolobales > Sulfolobaceae > Sulfuracidifex. Next base: position 5,645 of record DAHF01000074.1, on the reverse strand, counting down.
GTCGAGGTAAAGAACCACAGTCTTTCCTCCTTTAGACCTATAAGTTATTTTTTTCATCTGATCACCGGAAATCACGTGATGCGGTTAGTTTACATTGCCACAATTACTATCCGTGTGGCGAGATATTAATTTTCCCCTTTTCCTATAGTGGTCTTTGAATCTCCAGATGAGTCTTATGCTTTTACTATTCAGTTCTGTGACACTAACTTCTCATGTTTTTAGCAAGGAAAAAATTAATACGAATCGAAATACAGATTAACATAAATAAAATCAGTCTATACATATATAAAAAAATAGTTTAAATAAAAAAGATGTATATTTATACCTTGATCAGATAGGGTTTGGTGGATATATGTTCGGAGTGCTGAAGTACAGTACTACGTTAGTGTTGGATGTGTTCATTAAGTCTGCTGGACTGTTTATACCAGGTACTATTACTTGTAGTCCTCCTACGTGGAACGCATCGTTGAGTGTCTGCCATATTGGGTTGTTAGAGTTCGCAGCTATCACTGCACTGTCATATGTAGTCATTGCGTGCTCTAGAGAGGTGATGTTTGTCAAGCAGTTAGCAGTAGGGTCAGTTAGGTTGCTTGGGACTATCTCCTGGCACTGCCCTGTTATAGGGTTAGGCATTATGTTCGGATCCATTACTAGGACTACTACTAGATACCATCCTATGGAAGTGTTGCCAGTGGACTCTGCTATTAGGTGAGTGTGGGATGGAGTGAAAAGCACACCTTCATCTGCGTGTACAGTCTGTCCGTTGCTTAGAGTAACGTTAAGTCCGTTATTTATTCCTAGGTGTTGTTCGACTGCCGTGAAATATGGTGAGTAAAGTAAGAATGGATGGTCTACGCACATCAGTGCAGGGTTCTCTGCTCCCATGCCTGGGCAGTTAGTCAATACTACGTGAGTAGTTCCGTTGTATGTGAAGGTTGGGAATCCCTCTGGTGTTGCTCCTAGAGGCTGGTACCCGAATATTGATAGTCCTGCATATGCTGGAGTCAACACGAACAATGGTAGGGTGCCTGATGGGATCACTCCTGCACCGACTTCGCAGTCAGTGCTCTGAGCCTCCTGTCCTGGAAGTCCCTTGAATAGTGACTGTACTGAGGAAGTATTCTCACAAGCGTAGTTCGCGGTGTAGTGTTGTGTTATTACTGTGTTGTTATATATTGTTCCAGAGTCGTTCAGCAATATCTCGTCGTTTGGAGGTAGCATAGTTGTGGTTGTAGTTTGAGTACTTGTGACAGTTGTCGCGGGTATAGTGCTAGTCACAGTCGCTGTGGAAGTAGATGTGACCGTGGTAGGCACGGTAGTCGTAGAAACGCTCGTTGTAGTGGTAGTAGACGTCACTGGAGCTACTGATTTAGTAGCGTACAACCCGAAGCCTATAGCAGCTAATATTATCAGGACTACTATAGCTCCTATATATACAATGTTTGAGGCTGCCACTCTCTTCTTGTCTTTTGAAGATTTTTTAGGCGTCATTGACACAGAGAAGTCAAGTTAATTATAAAAGCCATTAAAAGAATAGTTTTTTAAATAAAATCTAACGTGGTTATTCTTAAATAACAGGATTGATAAATATTAAACGAGGTTAATGTTTGTTTATATGACGGTTAAGAAGAAGGACATTCACATATTCTCAGATCCGCTGAACCAGAAGATGATTGATCTTCTCATAAGGAATGAGATGACTCCCCTAGACCTCATGAAGAAGTTTAACAAGCCTATCCTATCTGTATGGAAGAGGGTCAACGACATGGAGAACGCAAATATAATAAAATTTATAAAACAGAAAAAGAAAATTGGAGGCCCCATTCTTAGGGTTTATAGAGCGTCAGCTGTGATCTATGTGGACGAAGACCTCTCTTTCCTAAACGGAAGCGTACCAGTGATGAATGTGTGGAAAGAACTGAACGGCGAGATATTCAAGTTAATAGATGAAAACAACGATATTCCCCCAGGAGTTGACCCGGTTAACTATGCTTCCCTCGTTTTCCTTAAGTCGCTTAAGACAGTGATAAGCAACTCAAACGAGATCTTGAAGAAGCTTACGCTTATGGAGGACGACATCCAAAAGAGCGTGAAAGACATAAAATTGAAAAAGTAGATTTTTTTGACATTTGAAAAGAAATTCTATAGGAAATAAAGAAAACAAATTGATCATGAGACCAATAGGCTTGCAAGCTGAGGAAGAAGTAAAAATAACATGCATCATCTTTTCAGGGCTTTTCAAGGCTATTCTTAGAAGGTTGTAAACATCCTTTGATCTGCGTTAAGACTCTAATGAAATGATCTTGAGAAATGTCTCTCAAGTGATGAAAAGTATAAGCGCGCATAGTCACATATAATAATGCATTCAACCGATAGCTTGCTTCCACAAGGGCTTAAGGATCACTAGTAGTTCATAAGGTTCACAAGGGTGGAAGATTGAGTGACATGCTTAGAGGACCAGGATCAGCTAGATCGAGGGATTTGGTTCGATCATGACGGATCGAAACGAATTATTGCGTTTCATTCCCCTAGAAATGAGCTTTGAAGAGGAAGTCACATGGCAGTTCACTTTAGACGAGCGAATCGTCTAACCGCTTTTTTCCAATAGCTAAGAATTTCTATTTATATCTATTCTGTTATTTACCCTTTTAACAGCCAAGTTTTAGGTATCTTTATGAACCAAAGAATTATGAGAGTTCTAGTTTCCTTGTCTTTATTAGCCGGGTTGCTAGGGTTCACTCGTTTTTCTTGGGTCTATGATATCTTTGCTTCTGTAGTTATAGGACTGACCTTGGACTCAGCTTACAAAAACAGGAACAAGGACTCTGGAGAGGAGATGAAGTACCTCATCTTGTTGATGGCATCGTCAATTGTGACGTCATTATCTTTCATTTCTCCTTTAATATCTTTGGTCAACGTTCCTCTCTCGGTTGTACCCTTCGTGGTGAACTTTAGGACGCAGAGCTATTTGAGGAATCCTAAGCTAGCCACGGGGATGATGCTGTCATCCTTCGTGTCTTTCCTAGCCCTTTCCTGGTCCTTCGGATATTCCTTAGGCATTCCGCCTTCACCTGCTTTCAGCTATCCTTCGTACTTGTTCCCACTAGGTTTAGTGTCCTTCGTTGCAGGTATAACGGGGAGCTCAGCGTTCTCAGTCGTTTTCGGCGTGGGGCTCCTATCCATAGTTTTGCTCAAGATGAGGGAGACCAAGAAGCTGGGAAACAAGGTGAGGATGGGTTTGATGCTCTTAGCCTATTTCATTTACTCCACTTACGTTCCGGACTTCTCTCCAATAGCGTCTCAAGTACAGTACATCCCTTATATGTGGTTCAACGGCCTGGGAACTTACGCTGGAGTTGAGACTCCACTCCTGATAGGGATATTGGGGACATTCGCGGTTACCGCAGTGATCTCTTACATGTTCGGGTCTAGACAGATCTGCTCTGTGACGTGCACAGCACCTTACATGCTCCAGGGAAACTTCATGGACAGTATGAAGGGATTTAACAGGACGTCTAAACTGGGGAGGAAGGCACTCACTTCGAGACTTTCCTCATGGTATAAGGTGGCCGTGTGGGCAACTTGGGGTTCCCTCTTGGTAGCTGCAGTTGTCTCTTATTTGAACTATCTAGGTGTAACAGACTTTACGATACTGGGGAGCGACCCTACAGTGTTCTACGCTACACTCTATTTCAACTTCCTGTGGTACCTTCAATTCGTGTTCATGCCCTACCTAGGTAACTACGCATGCGTGAACCACGGCATCTGTACTTGGGGTTCCTTCAACCAATTTTTCGGTTATCTTGGTCCTTTCAGGCTCAAGGTGAAGGATCCAACGACTTGCTTGACGTGCAAGACCGTGGACTGCGCCAAGGCTTGCCCCGTGGGATTGACGGACATGCGGTCGTCCTTCATAAAGAAGGGAGAGTTCAAGTCATTTAAGTGCATAGGGGTAGGAGAGTGCGTGAACGAATGCCCTCATGACAACATATTCATTTACGACATTAGGAAGGCGATAAAGGAGAAGCTAGCGAAAAATAAGGAGTGAGATATATATTAGCACAGAGTTTTTAACTTAACGGCGAAAGGTGAAAGTACCTTCTTGGGTAGCCCTAGAAGAGTTTTCATACTAAGCAGAAATAATCTCAAGACCAAGGCTGAGCTGAGTCAGTACTAGGACTAGGGGAACTCACGCTGTGAAGAGCAAACCCTCCATAGCGACGGGACATCACAGAAATGTTCCATCGAGAGACCTCGCGGGTGAAGATCGAAATTGCTCTGAGAAGAAAAATCGCGAGGTGGGGACGCTCAGCAAGGGCGTGGTTTCACTGTAGGCATAACGTCCTTTCAAGTCTTGATGACGCAACCACGATTTCTCAATCTTCAAGAAACTTGCTGAAGTTGAATATGTCTATAAAAAACTATCCTGTCCACGAAGCTTAAAACATGCTGATTTATTTATGGTATGCCACGAAGGCAGAGCAAGAGGAAGTTTTACCTCACAGGTTTCCTGATAATTGCAATAGTAATAGGAGCGTATATATACTCTGGATATGCGTCGGAAAAGTCCTTGTTAGCTGAGATAGACCAGCCTATACCTTCATCTTATTATTCTACGTTTAAGTCACTCTCATCCTATTACGGGGTCGTGAACACCTCTTATGACTCCATATTCTATAGGATAAACGGGTCTACAGTGTTCCATAACCAGACCCTTCCACTCAAGGTGAACCACAAGCTCCTCATTGTCTACATTGGTGCTGAGTGGTGTCCCTTCTGTGCTGCAGAGAGGTGGGCGTTGATAGTGGCGCTCTCGAGGTTCGGCAACTTCTCAGATCTGCACTACATGATGTCCACCTCCAAGGACGTCTTCCCTGACTCACCGACTTTCACTTTCTACAACTCCACTTACAGTAGCCCATACATTTGCTTCCAGTATTACGAATACCAGAACAGGTCCTATGGAGAACTAATGAGCGTTCCATCGAACTATTCTACACTATGGAAGGACTTTCACTCCTCAATTCCGTTCATCATGATAGGAGGTCTATTAGTCCAAAACGGGAGTTCTGTGAACCCGGCCCTCATAAGCGGCAAGTCATGGTCTTATGCGGTCTCGCAGTTACAGGGAGATACTCAATTCAGGCAAGAAGTTATAGACTCGGCTAATATGATAACAGCTGCAGCGTGCTCGATGGACGGTAATCAGCCTTCTAACGTATGCGACCAGTACACTATCCATCAATTAGAGGGATTTATAGAACTGGAATATTTCCCTGATGTAGTTCAGTGAACTGGAAGTATTTTCCAACCCTACTGGGGTTACACTAGAGAGCAGTACTTGTGAGATTTCTTCTCCTTGGGAAGGATGCTAAATCTTGGAAAACCTTTCTCTAGCTTCGTAGTAGCGATCAGCTATTTCTTGAGCAACCTGAGAGTGGAGTCCCTTGTATTCATGGTCTTGCTTCCTCAAGTTGAGTTTCCTAAGTCGAGCGCTAACTGTCTTAAATCAGTCCTGTTTAACCCTTTTCCATCTCTATGATAAAAATACATGTCTGCCCACCTCAGGTTATTGTACACTTCGCACGTCATCAACTGGGCTTTCAACGTCCTACGAGTTCGTCAGCGTAAGCACGGAAGCGAAA
>DAHF01000057.1:8308-8567 GCA_002495845.1 Sulfolobus sp. UBA167 | reverse complement strand
GTCTGAAAGGCGCGCTGTATGGTGACTTCTACCAGTTAGGCATACAAGCCTTTGCGGCGGGTGTCGTATTCGTATATGACTTCGCTATAACATACGGACTGCTCAAGCTGATAGGTCTATTCATACCTCTTAGGGTCAGCACAGATACCATGGCGGTCGGAGATTACGAAATACACGGAGAAGTTGCATACTCAGAGCTCTTAGCTACAATACCGTCCTCTAGAAAGGAGGAGCTGAAGAAAGAGGAGGGCGAAACCGA
>DAHF01000057.1:6005-8301 GCA_002495845.1 Sulfolobus sp. UBA167 | reverse complement strand
AGAGCCATGAAGCAGGAAGCCACGTCCGTCAGGGCGGGGTAGTTCACTGGGTCATACGATTTGTAATGCTATATTTTTAGCTTCTGCTTTTAAAGGTCTACAATTCGTATTGGAGATAAGACTCTCTCTTTACTTTGCACAAACAGCCCTCAGTGCTGCAGTGGTTCATATCACCTTTCCATCCGCCCATCGGTCATCATAGGGCTTTTAGCTTTAACTTCTTAATCCATAATCTATAAACATGGATCCAAAGGCATTCTACTCAATAAAACTTATCTCGAACCCGTTTAAGATTGAGGGAGGGACCTTCTTTCAGCTAAATTGGATCGACTTCACGTCAAATGAATATTCCTCTTCTATATACCTCAAGGGTAAGGATGTGAAAAGGATAACTTGGGAAGGTAAGGAGTCACAACCTATGATGAAGGATGGAGCCCTTTATTTCATAAAGAGTGGGGACGAGGACACGCTGATGGAGTCCACCTATGGAGACCCCTTACCGGCAAAGAGTATAAACGAGCACGTGCTGACTGACCCTAAAACTGGAGACCAAATACCGATAGTAGATCCCCCTATGGTCATAAATGATCCCGTACCGGATCAGCCATTCCCCCTAAGTAAGTCCTTCATAAAATTCCAACCAGTATTTTCCTTCGATAAGATAAAGAAGTACCTCCCTTATGGTAAGGGCTTCTTATTCCTCGGTGAGAGGAAGAAAAAGAACGACTTGCCCTTTGAGGCTTCATCGCTCAAGTACAAGTTCGATAGTAGAGGTCTCCTGAGATCTAGGACAGCTCTATACTACTTCGATGGGAAGGAAGTGAGGATGATAATGGGAGGTGACTATGACGTGAACGACTTCCACACGGATGGCACGAGGGTAGTAGCCTCGGCTAGTATGTCAAACGACGATGTCTCCTTCCAAGACGTGTTTGAGGTGGACGTGGAGTCTTCTTCCTACACTAGGCTGACCAAGGGAGAGGGAAGCGTGATTTCCGTTGTAGTTACACCAAGCGGTTTCGCATATCTAGGGCACAGGAAGGGCACATCTCCGTGGGCTAGGAAAGACGTAATCTTTGAGGACGGGAGGGTTCTGACTTGCGGTAAGAGCTGTGGAAACTCAGTGGTCAACGACTTGTTCGTCAAATACGGAGAAAAGTTGGTTGTTGATGATGGGAAGGTATATTCCCTGGGACAGGAGGGGGGCACTGTGAACGTGTATTCTGTGGAGGAGGGTACGAAGGTCACCGACGTCAAGGGAGTTGTGTTGGACTTCGACGTTAAAAAAGGGGAGGTTGATTACGTCTTCTCGGACCCCAGAAAGCCTTCCCTCATGGGAAGTTATGATCCCAACAAGAGCGTGGAAGGTGTAGTCCCCAATTCCGTCGTAAATGGAATTGAGGGGTGGATAATGAAGAGGGGCGATGGCTTCCCTAACGTGGTTTTCGTCCACGGCGGACCTCACACGGCTTATGGTTACATGTATTACATAGAGTTCAACTACTTGTTTCAGGAAGGGTTTAACGTGATTTACACAAACCCTTCCGGAAGCCAAGGGTATGGAGAAGAGTTCGCTCAGGCCGTGGTGGGAAAATGGTGTGACGTAGACTTCAGCGAGTTAATGAATTTCCTCTCCGGTCTGGGGTTAAAGGGAAAGTTCCATCTCACCGGAGGTTCCTATGGAGGGTACTTCACAAACATGGCACTGACTAAGACGGACTTCTTCTCAAGCGGTGTAGCGGAGAGGAGCATCTCTAACTTAGTGAGCATGTGCGGTACCAGCGATATAGGCTTCTGGTTTAACGCTATAGAGTCCGGGATATCAGACCCTTGGGAGAAGGAGTCTATTGACAAGTTGATGGAAATGTCACCAATCTACCACGTAAAGAACGTCAAGACTCCCCTAATGTTGATCCACGGAGAAGAGGACATGAGGTGCCCTATAGAGCAAGCCGAACAGTTCTTCATAGCGTTGAGGATGAACGGGGTGGACGCCAAACTCGTGAGATATCCTGGTGATAGTCATGAGCATGCAAGGAGAGGGAAACCGCTTAACATGGTAGATAGGCTGAGGAGAAAGAGCGAATGGTTTAAGTCCCACTGACTTGCCAGAGAAGCTACCTGACAGAGGTGAAAAAGAGAGGCTCTCAATAACGTTCGTAAAATCAAAAGTAGAGCGCTTGGTAAAGGAAGGGAAAATTAATATATGACGTGGAATAAAGTAGAGTGTAATAATCCAAAGCGAAGTTTTCCCCTTATCTGGGGAATAGCTATAATGGGCCGGTAGCTCAGCCTG
>DAHF01000057.1:4062-5975 GCA_002495845.1 Sulfolobus sp. UBA167 | reverse complement strand
CCGGCCGGTCCACTGTGGGGTTAGAGGTAACCCCTTGTCACCGCTATTTTCATTTTTTCGTAAGCTTCGACCACGTCATCTAAAGGTCCTGCACGACGGTTCCTTCTCTGACTCTTATTATCGTTCTCTAAGTGTAAACTAATAGTTTCCTTAACCTCTTGAATTCTGATACCACCAAGTGTGAAGGTCTTATTACCTCAGCTTAATTATCACGGCGTCACTCCATAAGGGCTGATATCTAGACTATCTTTTTTAGAGATTACGTAGTTGTCTATTGCCGAGTCTTTCCCTAGTGTTAACGTGAAAGTAACCCTTACTTTTCTCTAATATCAGCAAGGGCAAAGACTTTTTTCCTACACAATGAAAGCTCGGGTTTAGTACTCGTTATTAATGACCTCTCTAATCTAAAATGATGATAAGAATGGTAATGCAAAGTAAACCTAGAGTAGACTACGCAATAAAAGCCATCTCTTCTCTCCTTCATGACGGAGAGAGAGTATACATAGGGCTCAACTCCATACCTGCCTTGTTAGGTGCAGTTATGGCCAGGGATTTTTACCATAAGAACTTGAAGATCTTAGGCGTAGCTGAAGCAGACAATCCAACTTTAGATTCGGTGACGGCATCTACCGGAGACCCATTCATGGTGAAATCTTCCCCAGTAATGATAACAGCTGACTCATTTGACATGATACAGAAGGGCCTCCTTGACGTGATATTCCTAGGTCCAGTTCAGATAGACAAGCACACTAACGTTAACCTTTCAGTAATAGGTGACTATAAGTCACCTAAAGTTAGATTGACTGGAGGGGCTGCTACTGCATATGTAATGCCGTTAGTGAAGAAAGTTATCCTTTGGAATCTGAAGCATAGCAAGCGGTCTTTAGTTGATAAAGTCGACTTTGTCACGGGCACTGCCAGATATTCCAACAACGACGTCTTCGTAGTCACCGACCTAGGAGTTATCCATTTCTTGAGGTCGAGGGATGAATGGGAGATCACCTCAATTTATGATTTCACCTCAATAGAGGAAATTGTGAACAACACTTCATTTCCATTGAGGGCAGATCAGCCTAGCGTGATTTCGCTAAGCGAAGAGGAAGAGAGCTTCATATCAAAGTTAGATCCGTCATCTCTTAGAAATACGTGAAAGTTGTGGCATCATGATCAATCTTACGTGAGCTGAGGGTAAATTCCCTCTTGTAGAGGAAAGCATAGAAGAGTTTTCATACTAATCAGAAATAATATTTAACCAAGGCTTAATTGATCTACTGGAATTGGGCGACTTTCGCTTTGGAAATCACTCATAACCTTTCACGCTTGACATTATGGAAAGGTTCGATGGGACCTCTTGGGTGGGATAAATTTGCTCAGAAAAGGTAAATCACGTGATAATATCCAACAGGGTAGTTCGATCTAAAAGTGTTATTATGGTTTTCACAAAGATAAAAGCTTTTTACTGAAAGTAACCCGGAGTTAAAATGATTTGAGAAAATTAATATATATACACAGAGAGATGGAGAAGTTACCAAAAGTCTATTACGGGAAGGTTTTTCACGAGTATGCTTACAAAAGAACGAAGCCTCGCCCTTCTAGGGATGAAGATTCAAATATATTTGTGTTTAAACTTCCTTTAGTGAAACTAATGACGCTCACCAGCTCTATTGAGGGCTCATGATCATGGAGGGCAATCATCTTTCCTCCCTTTATGGAATCCAGAGGTAATCATTGACAGATCCCATGTGGTGGTTCTCTCACCTGACTGCAGTATGAGAGACGTAATTCCTAATCAATGATGGAACGATAAACTCTCTGAAACCCTTCCAGGGAGGAAGTTAGATAGAGAGAGTATTGAAGCCATAATTTATACACGCACTACCTAAAGAGAATCTTAAGAGAATTGGTGCTTTGTG